>JAGNSH010000081.1 GCA_017988165.1 Giesbergeria sp.
TGCTGGGTAACCTGCCGGGCGGCCAGATGGGCTTTTTGATTCTGGTGAACGTCATGGTGTTTTTCCTGGCGTTTTTCTTGGATTTCTTTGAGCTGTCCTTCATCGTCGTGCCGCTCTTGGCACCGGTAGCCGAAAAGCTGGGCATCGACTTGGTGTGGTTTGGCGTGCTGCTGGCGGTGAACATGCAAACCTCGTTCATGCACCCACCGTTTGGCTTTGCGCTGTTTTATTTGCGCAGCGTCGCACCCGTGGTGGCCTACACCGACCGGGTGACAAAAAAGCTGATTCAGCCCATCACCACTTTGCAGATTTACTGGGGTGCGATTCCGTTTGTGCTTATCCAAATCATCATGGTTGGGCTGATCATTGGTTTCCCCGGCATTGTCTCCAGCGGCTTGGACAAGGCCGAGGTCTATGACATGGACGAAATTCGCCGGCAAATGGAACACGATATGCCGATGCCCGAGCTGGAAGCGCCGTTTGAAGAGGGCAATGGCGCCTCTAGCACCACCGCCGATCCGGCCGATCCAGACGCCGCTGCTGCTACCGATGCACCAGAAGAAGACCCACTGAAGGCGATGCAAGAGGCGCTGGAGGAGGATAAAAAATAAGCCCCGCTCAGGCTGGCGCTGGCGCCTCGGCTGGGGCGCGCGGCGCCAGGCCGAGGCGTAAATCATGACCGCTGGGGCTTTGGTACAGGCGCAAACCAAACTCCGGCAGGATGGCCAGCAGGTGGTCAAAGATGTCGCCCTGCACGCCCTCGTACAGCGCCCACGCGGTGATGTTGGTAAAGCAATACAGCTCTAGCGGCACGCCCTCGGGGGTTGGCTCCAAGGTGCGCACCATCAGCGTCATCTCTTGGTGGATGCGCGGGTGGCAGCGCAAATACGCCTCGACATACGCGCGCAAAGTGCCCAAGTTGGTCAAGCGGCGCTGGTTGGCTATCAGGTCGGCCTTGTCGCCCAGGCGCTGGCGTGCAGCGGTGTTGGCCTCATCCAGCGCCACGCTTTTGGCCCCCATATAGTCTTGCAGCAGCGCAAAGCGCGAGAACTGCGCTATCTCGGGTGCATCCAAAAAACGCACCGAGCTGGCATCGAGCCGCAGCGTGCGCTTGATGCGCCGCCCGCCCGACTCGCTCATGCCGCGCCAGTTTTTGTAGCTCTCGCTCATCAGCCGCCACGTCGGGATGGTGGTGATGGTTTTGTCCCAGTTTTGCACTTTGACGGTGTGCAGCGCCATGTCGATCACGTCGCCATCGGCGCCCACCTGCGGCATCTCGATCCAGTCGCCTAGGCGCAGCATGTCGTTGGAGGTCAGCAGCACGCCGGCGGTGAACGACAAGATGGTGTCTTTGAACACCAGCATCAGCACCGCCGACATCGCGCCCAAGCCCGAGAGCACGATCAGCGGCGATTTGTCCATCAGCGAGGCCAGCGTGACCACAGTGCCGCCCAGCAGCAGCACCAGCTTGGCCAGTTGGATGTAGCTTTTGATCGAGCGCGCTTTGTACGCCGCCGCTGCAGCCGCGTCTTTGCCGGTGCCCGCTTCTTGGCGCTGCAAGACGACGTCGAGCATCGCCATCAGCGCCCGCACCACCTGTACCACCATAAACGCCATGGCCACATTGGCCAGCACCGTGGCCAGCGTGGCATCCAAATGCGGCACGCGCCACACACCCAGCTGCACCACCAAGGAGGGCAATACGCGCGCCACACGGTGCAGCACTTGGTCGTGCAACACCACATCAAACAGCCCTGACTGCGCCTTGGCGCGCACCCGGCGCAGCACCGGCATAAACAGCCACAGCGCCAACACGCGAATGGCAATGGCCAGCAGCACCAGCAGCACCAGACCGACAGTGGCCTGTACCCATGGGTCGGCCTGAGAGAGATAAGTCAACGGCAAAATGCGCTCCTCCTGAAAGCAGTCAAGCCATAAATGAATAAAGCTATGAAAAAAACCCTGTCTGACCAAGGTTGGCCAGCAGGGTTCCAAAATACCAATGAAAAGTGGCTCTAGCCCAATAAATACGTGCGCTAGCAGCTATCAAATTTATTTTAAATAGTTCATGTAGCCGGTGATGATGACGGCGTTAAAGAAGTCGATAAACAGCGAGCCGACCAGCGGGATGACAAAAAACGCTTTCAGCGACGGGCCATTGGCTTGGGTAAACGCCTGCATATTGGCCATGGCGTTGGGCGTGGCACCCATGCCAAAACCGCAGTGGCCGGCGGCAATCACGGCGGCGTCGTAGTCGCTGCCCATAACGCGAAACGTCACCCAATAGGCATAGGCAAACATCACCACCGTCTGCACCAGCAAGATGATGAGCAGCGGCCCGGCCACCTGCGCCAGCTCCCACAGCTTCATCGACATCAGCGCCATCGCCAAAAAGAACGCCAGCGACACGCTGCCAACCACATCAAACTGCTGCATTGGCAGTTGCCAGTTGCGCCAGTCGATAAGGTTGCGCAGCAAGGCCGCCACCAGCATCGGCCCCAGATACGCCGGCAGCGTGATGCCCATGTCCTTGAGCCAATTGACCAGCAGCGTGCCGGCGCCAATCGCCACCATCACCAAAATGGTGGCGTACATGACGGTTTGGTGGTTGGTCTCTTGGGTCAGCGGCGCGGTCTCGATGCTTCCTGGGCGCGCCTGCGCTTGCTGCGCTGGGCCTTTGAGGCCGTTGCGCCGCATCAGCAGCGTGCCGACTGGGCCACCAATCAGGCAGCCGGCGACTAGGCCATACGTTGCCGCAGCAATGGCCGCAGGCAAAGCGCCGACCGCGCCGGCCTGCTCCAGCAGCGGGCCAAACGCCGCCGAGGTGCCATGTCCACCGGTCAGGGCAATCGAGCCGGCCGCCAAACCGATCAGCGGACTGACCCCCAGCACGCTGGCCAGCGCCGCGCCCAAGGTGTTTTGAATCACCACCAGCCCGACAGCCGCCGCCAAAAACAGCGCCACGCCAATGCCGCCTTTTTTCAGCAGCTCAAAACTGGCCGAAAAGCCGATGGTGGTGAAAAACACCAGCAGCAAAAACGCGCGCATGTTGTCGTAAAACTGAAAGACAAAGCTGTCGGTTTGGTGGCCAACCAGCGCAATCAGCGAGAACAGCACGCCACCAATGATGGGCGCGGGGATGAAATAGCGTTCCAACACGCTGACGTGTTTTTTAATGAAATCGCCAACGACCAAAAGCACGGCGGCAATGCCCACGGTTTGGGCAATATCGAGCTGGAGAGTGATCACTGAGAGCTTTCTGGGCAGGGTGTGCAGGTCGGGGTAAAGACCCTGTTATCGCTATTGAATAGATAGCTTATAGCGCTTATCCAATGCGGGCTAGCGCCGCATTTTACTGACTATCAGGCATCCACCAGCGCCACGCGGCAGCATTCTTGCGGCAATTGCAGCCAGCGCGCGGCGGCGCTTTGCAGCTGCGCCAGCGGGCCAGTAGTCAGCAGCAGCGGCCACGGCGTTGGCTGCGCATCCTGCGCCAGCGCCAGTGCATTGGCAGCGTGCAGCAGGCGCCGCGTTTGCCGTGCCACCGGCTCGCCAGTGGCGATTAAACGCACCTCGGGGCCGAGCAAGTCGCGCAATTCGTCTTGTGCAAATACGTAATGGGTGCAGCCCAGCACCAAAGTGTCGATATCGCCGGTTTGGGTGCCAAAACGGCCCATAGCCCTTGTGTAGCTTGCGCACAGTGCTCTGGTTTCGCTAGCGCTGGCGGTGCCAGCCAAGGCCCAGACGGTGCTGCGCTCAATCGCGTGCGCCAAGCCGTCGCAGGGCTGGACGATGAATTGCGCTTGGCTCTGTAGCGACGCCAACAGCCGGCCAAATTTGGCGCTGTGCAGCGTGCCGCGCGTGCCCATCACGCCAATGCGCCCGGTGCGGCTCAGGGCGGCAGCGGGTTTGAGCGCCGGCTCGACGCCAATCAGCGGCAAGGCCGGATAGCGCGCGCGAATCTCGTCGATGGCGGCTGCCGTGGCGGTATTGCAAGCCACCACCAGCGCCTTAATGGCGTGCTGCGCCACCAAGTGCGCCGCAATGGCGTGGCTGCGGGCGGCGACAAACGCGCCGCCGCGCTCGCCATACGGCGCGTGGGCGGTGTCAGCCAAATAGACAAAGCGCTCGTGCGGCAGCTCGGCGCGCAGCGCCTGCAACACGCTCAGGCCACCAATGCCGCTGTCGAAAACGCCGATGGGCTGCTGTATGGGGGACATAGGGGTTGCCCGCCGCGCTGGCAGGCAAAAAGTGGCAAGCCAATTAACTTGATTAACCCGCCGCCACCCCAATTCCCTTGAATTCCCCGGTGGCGATGCGCTGCTGCCACTCGGCCGGGCCGGTGTTGTGGACGCTGGTGCCGCCGGCGTCTACCGCCACGGTGACGGGCATATCGACCACGTCAAACTCGTAAATGGCTTCCATGCCCAAATCGGCAAAACCGACCACTTTGGCGTGCTTGATGGCTTTGGAGACCAAATACGCTGCGCCGCCGACGGCCATCAAATAGGCCGATTGGTGCTTTTGGATGGCGGCAATGGCGGTGGGGCCGCGCTCGGCTTTGCCGACCATGGCGATCAGGCCGGTGTGCGCCAGCATCATTTCGGTAAAGCCGTCCATGCGCGTGGCCGTTGTCGGGCCGGCGGGGCCGACGGCTTCATCGCCCACCGGGTCGACCGGGCCAACGTAGTAAATGATGCGGTTGGTGAAGTCCACTGGCAGCGGCTCGCCCTTGGCCAGCATCTCTTGGATGCGCTTGTGCGCAGCGTCGCGGCCGGTGAGCATTTTGCCGTTCAAGAGCAGCGTGTCGCCGGGCTTCCAGCTGGCCACTTCGGCCTTGGTCAGGGTGTTCAGGTCAACCCTTTTGCTCTTGTTGTAGTCGGGTGCCCAGTCAATTTTGGGCCACAGGTCCAGGCTTGGCGGGTCCAGGTAGACCGGGCCGGAGCCGTCCATCACGAAGTGCGCGTGGCGCGTGGCGGCGCAGTTGGGAATCATCGCCACGGGCTTGCTGGCGGCGTGCGTCGGGTACAGCTTGATTTTGACGTCCAGCACCGTGGTCAGGCCGCCCAAGCCTTGGGCGCCAATGCCCAAGGCGTTGACTTTGTCGAACAGCTCCAGGCGCAGTTCTTCGACTTGGTCGAGTTTGTCGCCGCGCGCCGCTTTGGCTTGCAGCTCGTACATGTCCAAGTCGCCCATCAGGCTTTCTTTGGCCAGCAGCACGGCTTTTTCAGCGGTGCCGCCAATGCCGATGCCCAGCATGCCGGGCGGGCACCAGCCAGCGCCCATCGTCGGCACGGTTTTGAGTACCCAATCGACCAGGTTGTCGCCGGGGTTCATCATGATCAGCTTGGATTTGTTCTCCGAGCCGCCGCCCTTGGCCGCGACGGTGATGTCCACCGTGTTGCCGGGAACGATCTCGGTGAAGATGACGGCGGGGGTGTTGTCTTTGGTGTTTTTGCGGGCAAACAGCGGGTCGGCGACCACGCTGGCGCGCAGGGTGTTGCCTTCGTGGTTGTAGCCCCGGCGCACGCCTTCGTTGATGGCGTCTTCTAGGCTGCCGGTGAAGTCGCCCCAGCGCACGTCCATGCCCACTTTTAAGAACACGTTGACGATGCCGGTGTCTTGGCAAATGGGGCGGTGGCCGGTGGCGCTTAACTTGCTGTTGGTCAAGATTTGCGCCATGGCGTCTTTGGCGGCGGGGCTTTGCTCGCGCTCGTAGGCGCGTGCCAGGTGCGTGATGTAGTCAGCGGGGTGGTAGTAGCTGATGTATTGCAGTGCCGCAGCAATCGAGTCGATCAGGTCTTGTTGGCGAATGGTGGTGGTCATGCGTGGGGCTCCGGTCTTAGAAAGTCGCGAAGGCCGGATTATCCCTTGCACGCCTTGCGCAAGCCTGTCAGCAAAGACTGATCGCATCTGGGGATCAGCGCCACACGCCGGGGTATGCTGGCGCCTCATTTCTCAAGGATGGATATGAGCAAACCCAGCACCGCCTTTCGTACCGAGCGCGATAGTTTTGGCCCGATAGATGTCCCCGCCGATCGGCTGTGGGGCGCACAAACGCAGCGTTCGCTGCAATTTTTTGCCATCGCTGGCGACCGAATGCCGCCCGAGTTGCTGCGCGCGCTGGCCCAAGTCAAGCGCGCCAGCGCCTACACCAACCATGGCTTGGGACTGCTGGACGCTATCAAAACCACGGCCATCGTGGCGGCTGCCGACGAGGTGATTGTCGGCGGTCATGGGGATGAGTTTCCGCTGGTGGTGTGGCAAACCGGCTCGGGCACGCAAACCAATATGAACATGAACGAGGTGCTGGCCAACCGCGCCAGCGAGCTGCTGGGCGGCGCGCGCGGCCAAGAGCGGCTGGTCCACCCCAATGACGATGTCAACAAAAGCCAGTCCAGCAACGACGTCTTTCCGACCGCCATGCATGTCGCCGCCGTGAGCGCTTTGATGCGCGACTTGCTGCCATCGCTGGCCGCGCTGCGCAGCACGCTCGACAGCAAGGCCGAGGCGTTTGCCGACATCGTCAAAATTGGCCGCACCCATCTGCAAGACGCCACGCCAGTCACGCTGGGACAAGAAATATCGGGCTGGGCGGCGCAACTGGCCTATGGCGAACAACGCATCCGCGTTGTGCTGCCTGAACTGTGCGAGCTGGCGCTGGGTGGCACGGCAGTCGGCACTGGCCTGAATGCGCCTGCCGGCTACGCCGTAGCGGTGGCCCAAGAGCTGACCGCTTTGACCGGCCTGCCGTTTGTCACCGCACCCAACAAATTTGAAGCCTTGGCCAGTTGCGACGCGCTCTTGTATGCCCATGGTGCGCTAAAAACCCTGGCCGCCAGCCTGACCAAAATTGCCAACGACGTGCGCTGGCTGGCCAGCGGCCCGCGCAGTGGGCTGGGCGAGATTGCCATCCCCGAGAACGAGCCGGGCTCTTCCATCATGCCCGGCAAGGTCAACCCGACGCAGTGCGAGGCGCTGACCATGTTGTGCTGCCAAGTGATGGGCAACGACGTGGCCATCAACATGGGCGGCGCGGCGGGCAACTTTGAGCTGAACGTGTTTCGCCCGCTGATCATTCACAATTTTTTGCACAGCGTGCGCCTGCTGACCGATGGTATGAGCAGCTTTAACCAGCACTGCGCCGTCGGCATCGAGCCCAACCGCGCGCGCATTGCCGAACTGGTCGGGCGATCGCTGATGCTGGTGACGGCGCTGAATCCGCATATTGGCTACGACAAGTCCGCCGAGATTGCCAAAAACGCCCACCACGCCGGCCTGAGCCTGCGCGAAGCCGCCATCGCCTCAGGCTACGTCAGCGCCGAAGAGTTTGACGCTTGGGTACAACCGGCGCAGATGGTGTAGCTCTCTCTACGGCCGCTGGCTGGCAGAGAAATTTGGAAACGGATTTCAGCGCAGCGTCCCCACGGGCTTAAGCCCTTTCTTTTTTGTGTATGACCAAAAACATTTATTCCTACCTTGCGCCCGCTTGGGCGCTTGCAGCCCTGTTGGCGTCGGGGCCGCTGGCGGCAGCGCAGGCAGCGCCTTTTGTCATTGCCCCGATGATTGAAGGCCAAGGCTATTGCAAGGCCGGGCTGGTTCAGCCCAAGCTGGGGCTGGCGATTGCCCACTGCGCCCAGCGCAAGGACTCTGGTGTCAAAGAGCTGGCCGCTGCCTTGAACAAGCTCGAACCGGGTGGCGCCAAAGGGGCGGTGCAGGTGGGCTACACCATCGGCATCAACCTGCTGGAGCACCCCAAGGAGGGCGAATTCAACCCCTTTGGTTTTCTGACGCAGGCGCTGCAGCAAATTGACCGCCCAGCGGTGATTTACCTGTTTGCCAACCACTTTGCCGGCTCGCACGCTTACCCGCCGATACAGGCGGACTCGATGGCGCGTTTTGCCGACCAGTCGGTGCCGACAGAAAAATACTTTCAGCGCGCGATTGCGCCAATCACTCTGGACCTGCAGGCACCCATCAGCGTCAATCAGCAGCGCAGCAGTGCCTTGAACAAAGTGGGCCAGTGGTATGCCAGCCTGCCGCCAAAATCGCGCAGCAAAATCATTGCCTTCACCTTGGCCGGTGAGCTGCACCATTTTTACGACGATTTTTCGACCGGTATGGGGCGCTTTGACAACATCCGCATCACCGACTACAGCCCCGCCAGCGTGCGTGGTTTCCAGGGCTGGCTGCGCCCGCGCTATGGCGATGTGGCGGCTTTGAACAAAGCGCTGGGAGCGAATTTCAAAGATTTTTCGCAGGTGGTGCCACCGTCGAAAAATATCCACTCCGATCGCTTGACCCACTTCAGCGAACACTTTGACAGTTACGCCCACGGTGTGTTACCGATTGAAGGCTGGCTGCAGCACTTGGCACCCGGCGAGCAAATTCGCATCTACCTCAATGGCGTGGCGGTTGGCCAGGCGCAGTACGGCCTGAACCGCCAAGACGTTTACGAGGCCTTGCCAGGTGTCACCACGGCGCAGTTGGGATTTCGCTATCTGCTGGACTTTAGCCAGCTGCCCCGGGGCAAATACACCATCCAAGTGGTACTGGAAGGGGCCAAAAACTACGAACTGGCACAGCGCTCGTTGTCGGTCATGGGCCGCAGCCAAGAGCCGATTCAAGATTTGGGTAAAAAAATCACGGCCAGCGCGCCACCCAAGAGCTTGCAGTTTTACCTTGACCATCCTGCGCAAGAGATGGCGGTTTTTTACAACCCGCTGGCGCGCGATTGGCTCGATTTTCGCTCGGCGCAGGTCACGCAGGCCTATGA
>JAGNSH010000082.1 GCA_017988165.1 Giesbergeria sp.
CCAAGGTGTTGCCACCGGGCTGGGCAGCGCGTGCGGCATCGGCCAAAGTGATGCGCTCGGGGCGCACGCTGCACTGCACCGGCGCGCCAACGCTGGCACGGTTGACGTTGATACCGTGCAAGCGCGCACCGCCGGGCAGCACCACTTCGCAGTCGTCGCCTTGGGCGGCGTGGACGGTGGCGTCCAGCACGGCGTTGTCACCGACAAAGCTGGCCACAAAGCGGTTGCTGGGGGTTTCGTACAGCCGATCGACACGGTCGATTTGCTGGATGCGGCCATCGTTGAACACGGCAACGCGGTCGCTCATGGTCAGCGCTTCGGACTGGTCGTGCGTCACATAGACAAAGGTCACGCCCAATTGGCGGTGCAGGGCTTTGAGCTCGATTTGCATATGCTCGCGCAACTGCTTGTCCAGCGCGCCCAGCGGCTCGTCCATCAGCACCAGCTGCGGGTCAAACACCATGGCGCGCGCCAGCGCCACGCGCTGTTGCTGGCCGCCCGACATTTGGCTGGGGTAGCGCCCGCCCATGGCGCCCATTTGCACCATCTCCAGCGCGCGCTTGACTTTGGCGTCGCGCTCGGCGTTGGGCAGCTTGCGCACCCGCAGCGGGTAGGCAATGTTCTCGGCCACCGTCATGTGCGGAAACAGCGCATAGTTTTGGAACACCATGCCAAAGTTGCGCTTGTGCGGCGGCGTGCGGGTGATGGGCTTGCCGTCTAAGAAAATATCGCCAGCAGTGGGCGACTCAAATCCCGCCAACATCATCAAGGTGGTGGTTTTGCCCGAGCCCGAAGGGCCCAGCAGCGACAAAAATTCCCCCCGCTGAATGTCAAGGTTCAAGTCACGCACCACCAGCTGGGTGCCGTCATAGGTCTTTTGCACCCCCTTGAAGGAGATCAGTGCATCGTTTGCAGTCATGGGCAGAAAACGTCCGGTAGTAAGTAGCAAGGGTGGGCCGCGCAGTGCAATGTAGGCCGTTTAAACCGCAGTCGACATATACAGATGCGCGCTAAAACCTGCGCACTGTGCAGCACACAAGTCCTCTACACAGAAACCCTTGCCGGCGCAAGCGCCCACCCCAGTTTTCATTTTTATGATGAAAACGTCCTCTAGCCCAATCACAGCAAGCGCTACTAGCTATTAAATAAATAGCTACCAGTGCGTGATAAATCTTGTTTGTAAGTCTGCCGTCAGAGCGCAGCGCCGCTCTATTGGGCGGCGCTGGCGGTTTTTTTAATGGACAGCTGCATTTTTACGCCGCCAAGGCGCCATCAAAGCTCGCTGCGGGTGATGACTGCCGTGGTGCTGGGCTCTTCAATTACAGCGGGTGAAGTCCAGCTCTTTGGGGCTTCGGCGGTAGAGAAACGCTGGTACATGGCGCTCATCCTAGAAGTCGTAAAAAAGCCCTGCCGCTTTTTCAAGGCGGGCAGGGCTGTGGGGGAGGCTACAAATATTTAGGCGCCAGCAGCGGCGGCGTCAAAGCACTCGGCGATGATGGCCATGCCTTCATCCAGCAGCGCGTCGCTGGCGGTCAGCGGCACCAAGATGCGGATGACGTTGCCGTAGGTGCCGCAGGTCAACAAAATGAGCTTGCGCGCGGCGGCTTCGACGGCGATGCGCTTGGTCAGCACCGGGTCGGGCTCTTGCAAGTTACCGTCTTTGAACAGCTCGCACGCCACCATGGCACCCAGGCCGCGCACGTCGCCAATGCTTTTGTGCTTGGCGGCAATGGCTTTAAAGCTGTTGCGCAGGCGATCGCCCACATCCACGGCGCGCTGCAACAGGTTTTCTTTCTCAAACGTGTCCAGCACTGCCAGCGCCGCCGCGCAGGCCAGTGGGCTGCCGGCGTAGGTGCCGCCCAAGCCGCCGGCGGTGGGCGCGTCCATCACCTCGGCGCGGCCAGTCACTGCCGACAGCGGGTAGCCGCCAGCGAGCGACTTGGCCATAGTGATCAAGTCCGGGGCAACGCCGCTGTGCTCAATCGCCAACCACTTGCCGGTGCGGCCAGCGCCGGTTTGCACTTCGTCGGCAATCATCAAAATGCCGTGCTGGTCGCACAGGGCGCGCAGGCGCTGCAGCAGCTCGGTGGGGGCGACGTTAAAGCCGCCTTCACCTTGCACCGGCTCGATGATGATGGCGGCGACACGGCTGGGCTCAATCTCGTTCTTGAAGATGGCTTCAATCGAGGCGATCGAGTCATCCACGCTGACGCCGCGCACGGGGTTGGGAAACACCGCGTGGAACACTTCGCTGGGGAAGGGGCCAAAACCGGCCTTGTAGGGCACCACTTTGCCAGTCAGCCCCATGGTCAGCAGCGTGCGGCCATGAAAACCACCGCCAAAGGCGATCACACCCGAGCGGCCAGTGGCCGAGCGGGCGATTTTTACGGCGTTTTCGACCGCTTCAGCGCCGGTCGTCAAAAACATGGTTTTCTTGGCAAAGTTGCCCGGTGCCAGAGCGTTCAGGCGCTCGGCCAGCTCGACATACGACTCATAAGCCAACACCTGAAAGCAGGTGTGCGAAAAGCGGTCGATTTGCGCCTTGACCGCGCTGATCAGCGCCGGGTGGCTGTGGCCGGTGTTGAGCACGGCAATACCGCCGGCAAAGTCGATATAGCGCTGGCCTTCGACGTCCCAGATTTCGGCGTTTTCACCCCGGTCAATAAAAATTTGGTGGCTGTGGCCGACACCGCGCGGAATAGCCGCTTCACGGCGGGCAAACAGGGCGGCGTTGTTCAGTTGGGGTTCGCGTTGCATGGGACTCCTAGAAAAGGCAGGGGCGGGCAGGGAAAAATGAAGCTTGACTCTAGGACGCTTGCACGGCGGCTAACATATACAGATACCTCGCGCCTTACGAAGCACTGTGCTGTGCAGACCCCCTATACAGACAAACCCTTGGCTATCGGGCGCCGTGCTTGGAATTTATGTTTTCTCTCAATCCCCAATCCACCACCCCCTTGGTTTTGCAGGTGGTCGACGGTTTTCGCCACATGATCGAAGACGGCAGCTTGCGCGCAGGCGCCAAAGCCCCGTCAATTCGCCAATTTGCCCACGCCCATGGTGTCAGCGTCTACACCGTGGTCGACGCCTACGACCGGCTGGTGGCGCAGGGCTTTTTTGTCTCGCGCCCACACTCGGGCTTTTTTGTCCGCCGCCGTGGCACCGAGACACAAGCGCCCGCCGAGCCGCCCGGCCAGTACAGTTTTGATTCGATGTGGTATATGCGGCGGATTTTTGAAAACCGCGCCCTGCGCCTTAAACCCGGCTGCGGCTGGCTGCCGGGCGACTGGCTGTTCAGCGACGGCGTGCGCCGCGCCCTGCGCGCCTTGGCCGCCGAAGACACCGACTTGGGCGGCTACGGCGAGCCCAAGGGCTATTTGCCACTGCGCCAAATGGTGCGCGACCTGCTGGCCGAGCACGAAATTGTCGTCACCGCCGAACAAGTGCTGCTGACGCACGGCTCCACCCAGGCCATGGACTTGGTGGCGCGCCGCTTGGTGCGCAGCAACGACGCGGTGCTGGTCGACGAGCCGGGCTACGCCAACTTGCTGTCGTCGCTGCGCTTTTTGGGCGCGCGCTTGATTGGCGCGCCGCGCACGCCGCAGGGCTACGACTTGGAGGTGCTGGAAGAGCGCATCCGCACACACCGCCCCAAAGTGTTTTTTACCCAACCCCGACTGCAAAGCCCGACCGCCTCGACCGCGCAGGCCAGCCATTTACACCGCGTGCTGCAACTGGCCGAAAAATACGACATCACCTTGGTCGAAAACGATATTTATGCCGACATCGACCCCGAACCACGCGCCTCGCTGGCCAGCCTTGATCAGTTGCGCCGGGTTATCTACATCAGCAGCTTTTCTAAAACCATCTCGCCCAATATCCGCGTCGGCTACTTGGCCGCCAGCGCCGAGCTGATTGAAGACTTTGCCCCAATGAAGATGATCTCCGGCCTGACTTCGTCCGAGTTCACCGAACGCCTGGCCTACGGCGCGCTGCTGGACGGGCGCTGGCGCAAACACACCAAAAACCTGCGCGACCGCTTGGCCGTGGCGCAGCAGCGGGTGGCCACGCGTTTGTTGGATATGGGTTTTGAGCTGTTTTGCGAGCCCAAGGCCGGAATGTTTTTATGGGCGCGCCACCCAGCCATTGCCAACGCCAGCGAGCTGGCCTACAAAGCCGCCGAGACCGACATCTTGCTCGGCCCCGGCCATTTGTTTGCCGTCAACCTAGAGCCCAGCCCGTGGCTGCGCTTTAACGTCGCGCATTGCGACGACGACAGCGTGTTTGATTTTTTGCAGACCCACACCGCCAACGCCTGAACGATTAAAGCGATTAAAGCGCTTAAAACGTCAACGCTTCGATGGGCACCGGGCGGCCAAACAAATAGCCCTGATAGGCGTAGCAACCGTTGGCCGCCAGACTTTGGCGCTGCTCCTCGGTTTCGACGCCCTCGGCAATCACGCTAAAGCCCAAGCTGTCAGCCAGCGTGACGATGGTGCGCACGATGGCGGTGGCGCGCGGGTCAGCGACGATGTTTTGCACAAAGCTTTGGTCAATTTTGATTTGATCCATCGGCAACTGGCGCAAGTAAGCCAGCGACGAGTAGCCGGTGCCAAAGTCGTCCAGCGAGAAGCCGACGCCGTGGTCTTTCAGCGCGCACATTTTGGTGATGACGTCTTGCGGGCTTTCTAGCAACAAGCTCTCGGTCAGCTCCAGCTTCAGGCGCTGCGGCGGCGCGCCGGTGCTCTCTAGGGTGTGCAGCACTTGGGCGACAAAGTCGGCTTGCAAAATTTGCCGGCCACTGACGTTGACTGCCAGCGTCAGGTGCGCGCACTCGGGCTGCTGCGCCCAGCGCGCCAGTTGCTCGCAGGCGCTGTGCAGCACCCACTGGCCCAGCGGCAAAATCAAACCGCACTCTTCGGCCAGCGGAATAAATTCACCCGGCGAGACCAAACCATGGCGCGGATGGCGCCAGCGCACCAAGGCCTCAAAGCCTATCGGCTGGGCCTGCGCATTGACCTGCACTTGGTAAAACAAAATCAACTGCCCCTCTTGCAGTGCGGTGCGCAGGTCTTGCTCCAAATGCATGCGGTAGACCACGGCGGCGTGCATCTCTGGGTCAAAAAAGCGCACGACGTTGCGCCCGGCCTCTTTGGCTTGGTACATGGCCAAGTCGGCGTGCTTCATCAAATCGTCGGCACTGGCGCTGGCGTCGGCAAACATCACCACGCCAATGCTGCACGAGGTTTGCACCGACTGGCCAGCCAGCGGCATCGGCTGCGCGAGCGACTGGCGCATTTTTTCGGCCAAGCCCTCGGCTTGGCGGGCGGCTTTGCGCACATGGGTGTGCAGGTTTTCTAGCACCACGACAAACTCGTCACCGCCAATACGCGCCACAGTGTCGCCTTGGCGCACCACGGCCAGCAGGCGATGGGCCATCTCGGTCAGCAGCAAGTCGCCTTGGTCATGGCCCAAGCTGTCGTTGACCAGTTTGAAGTTGTCCAGGTCAATAAACATCAGCGCGCCCAGCTGCTCGGTGTGCCGACTGGCCGCCAGCGCGTGCTGCAAGCGGTCCATCAGCAAGCGGCGGTTGGGCAGCAAGGTCAGCGGGTCGTAATAGGCCAGATGGCGGATTTTTTCTTCGTCGTCCTTGCGCTGGGTGATGTCTACCAAGGTGCTGACATAGTGCGTCACCTGATCGGCGTCGGTTTTAACGGCGGTAATGGTCAGCCACTCCGGAAATATCGAACCGTCTTTGCGTCGGTTCCAAATTTCGCCTTGCCAGACGCCGGTGGCCGACAGCGCGCTGTGCATCGCTCTATAAAAATCGGCATCGTGGCGGCCAGATTTCAGCAGCGCGGACGACTGGCCCACTGCTTCGGCTGCGCTGTAGCCGGTGATGCGGGTGAACGACTGGTTGACCCGCAAGATGGTGCCGCCCGGATCGGTGACGCACATCCCCTCTTGCGACTCAAAGGCAATCGCCGCCACGCGCAGATTGGCGTTGGCCGCTGCCAGCTCGCGGTGGTAGCGCGCAAACAAATGCTGCGACCAGCGCGAAAAACCAAACGATCCCACCATTCCCAGCACCAGCACCGCAGCCAGCAGCAGCCCCAATTGCAGACGCCGCTGGGTGCTGCCTTGCGATTGCATCTGCACTTCGGCGCGCAGGGGCGATTGCAGCTCGTCGTTGAACATCGACGTCACCAGCACCCAGCCCCACGGCCCATAAACACTGACCAACGCCGTTTTACGGCCCAGCGGCTGGCCTTCTTGGTGATTGGGGCGCGGCCACTCATATTCGACGAAACCACCGCCGGCCAAAGCGGTAGCGCGGATTTTTTCGAGCGCCACTTGCTCTGACGGCGGCATTTTGTCCGGCAACAAGCCTTCAAGGCTTGCGTCGTTGGGACTGAGCAGCGAGCGCCCATCCAAGCCCATCACGCCGACCGTGCCACTGTCGCCAAAGCGCAGCGTACGCAGACGATCCATAGCCTCGGTTTTTTGCCGGCTCTCCCATTCGTAGACGTAATCGCCGCTGCCAATCAACCAGTCGTAGGGGGCAAAGTGGCGCACATAGGCCAATTTTTCGGCCATTTCCTGTGGCTTGTCGGGCCGGTACCAGCGATAGCGCGCAAACGAAGTGCCCGGAATTTGGCGCGCCGCCGAGATCAGCGCACGCATGATGTAAGTGCCTTGGTCGTCTTGGTTGTCTAGCGCTTGGCGGCCTTCGTATTCGGGCGCAGTCGGCAGCAAGACAAAGCGCCCCTGCACATCGTCGACAAAGATGTAACCCCGGCCATCAAAAAATCGCATGGGGCGCAAGGCTTCGATGATGAGTTTTTTGACCTCGGCGGCGGGCCGATGGTGCGATTCTTGCCGGTGGATGGCCTGCACCATTTCCATGGCGGCATCGACTTGCTCAATCACCCGGCGGCGCAAAACATCTTCAGTGCGCTGGCGGACAAAATCGACATAGTTTTGCGCCGACTGCATCTCGGCCTTCAGGCGCTCTTTTTGCTGCTGCATCAGCACCTGGGTGACGCGCTCAAAGGCGCGGCCTTCTTCTTGCGCGTTTTGCCAGCTATAAAACCCGGCCATTAGCAGCGTGACGGCCAGCACCAGCGCCAGCGTACCGATCAGGTGCAGCCGAGGCATGGTGGTTTCGTTGGCAGACAGGCGCATTCGAGTCGGGCTTGTGGCCGCAAAGGGAAAGGGGAATTCTAGTATTCTGAATAGGGCTTTTGACCCACAACCGAATAAACAAATAAACCCAACCGCCCAGCAGCACGGCCCCAGCGCCAGAGCCAGAGCCCCATCAGGCGGTTCAAGCCTTTCAGGCCAGCGGCACTGGCGCTGCCACGCCCAAGCGCTGCTGCAAACGGACGCTGCTGGTGGTGTATTCCAGCGCCACGCTGTGGCCGGCCAAGCGCTCGGCGATGGCAAAGGCGGCCAAAGTAGCCTCGTGAAAGCCGCAAACGATCAAGCGGCGTTTGCCGGGGTAACTGACGATGTCGCCCACGGCATAAATGCCCGCCGCGCTGGTGGCAAAAGTGGCTGTATCGACCACCAGTTGCTTGCGCTCCAGCGCCAAACCCCAATCGGCCAGTGGGCCTAGGCGCGGCAACAAGCCCAAGCGCACCAACAGCACATCGACCGGCAAACGCTGCGTGCTGCCGTCGGGGGCGAGCAACTGCAAGGCGCTTAAGCGGCCCGCCACGCTGTCGGCGGCGCTGATCTGGCCAATGGCCACCTGCACCCGCCCGGCGCTGCGCAAGGCTTGCAACTGCGCCAGTTGCTCGGGCGGCGCGTCAAACACGTCGCGCCGGTGTTGCAAGGTAATGCTGGCGGGCGGCTGCGCTGCACCTGCACAAGCGAGCACCTGCGCCACCGCTGGGGCGTCGCCGCCATGCACCACCACCTGTTGACCAGCCAGTTGCGCCGGCGCGCTTGCCTCATCCCAGTGGTAGAGCAGTTGCGTCCCCAGCCAAGCGGCTCTGTCCAAGTCCGCCACCTTGAGCGTGCGCGGCACAAACGCGCCCACCCCCGCAGCAATACACACCGTACGCGCGTGCAGCCGTGTGCCGGCACTGGTAGCAACCAGCCAACGGCCATCCGGCTGCGCCGTCAGTTGCTCGACCTGCTGGCCGCCATGCCAGTGCGGCGCAAACGGCGCTATTTGCTGTTGCAAGCGCTGCACCAGTTCGTGGCCAGTGCAAAACACCAAGCCAGGAATGTCGTACAGCGGTTTGTCGCCATACAACTCGGCGCACTGACCGCCGGGGTGTGGCAGGGCATCGATCAGGTGGGCGCGCAAGCCCTGCAAGCCCAACTGAAACACCTGAAACAACCCCACCGGCCCGGCGCCAATCACCACCACATCGGTATCGATGGCGGTGTCGATGGCGGTGTCAGCAGCAGGGGCCGGGGCAGTCATGGGGTGAGCTGTGCAGTTAACGCTGCAAGTCTTTGACCTTGCCCGGCTGGCCGTTCCACTCGTCGGCGTCGGGCAAAGCCGTTTTGCGCTTGGTGATGGGCTTCCAGCCCTTGGCGTTGGTCAGGTCGGCGTTGATTTTGATGAAAGCCAGCTCCGTCGGCGGCAGGTCTTCTTCGGCAAAGATGGCGTTGGCGGGGC
>JAGNSH010000010.1 GCA_017988165.1 Giesbergeria sp.
GCCGGGTTTTGCATGGTGCAAGACGCACGCCGGTGGCCCTTCCAGCTTCTGGCGCAAGTAAAACCAGTGCCCGCTGTGCTGCGCAATCCGCTTCAGGCGGCTGGCCATATCAGGAAAAATCCAAATGATCGCATCCTCTATCAAGGCCGAAGTTGTCAAGGCCAACGCCCGCGCTGCCAACGACACCGGTAGCCCAGAAGTCCAAGTCGCTTTGCTGACGGCCCGCATCAACGAACTGATGCCCCACTTCAAGACCCACGCCAAAGACCACCACGGTCGCCGCGGTCTGCTGCGCATGGTCAGCCGTCGCCGCAAGCTGCTGGACTACCTCAAGTCCAAAGACGGCCAGCGTTACTTGGCGCTGATCGCCAAGCTGGGTCTGCGTAAGTAATCGCAGTCATATGCCAAAAACGCCTGGGTTAGTGCGCTAGCTCAGGCGTTTTTTTACTTTGCCGGTGTGTACAACAAGGCGCGAAGCTGTGTCATTCCACTGAAGTTCTGCGGGCAGATTCACTGGAATGGCATCGTGTGCTGAATTGGCCTCTGGCCCTTGCTGGTAGTGCGCTACTAGCTATATAAACAGGAGCAAAAATGAGCATTTTTAACAAAGTCAGCAAGTCTTTCCAATGGGGTGACAAGACCGTCATCATGGAAACTGGCGAAGTGGCCCGCCAGGCGTCTGGCGCGGTGCTGGTGAACATTGATGACACCGTGGTGCTGGCCACCGTGGTGGCGTCCAAGGGCTCCAAGCCCGGTCAAGATTTCTTTCCGCTCACCGTCGATTACATCGAAAAAACGTACGCCGCTGGCAAGATTCCCGGCAGCTTTTTCAAGCGCGAGGCCAAGCCCAGCGAACACGAAACCCTGACCAGCCGCCTGATCGATCGCCCGATTCGCCCGCTGTTTCCTGAAGGTTTCTTCAACGAAGTGCATGTGGTCATCCACACGCTGTCGCTGAACCCTGAAGTCGATGCCGACATCGCTGCGCTGATTGCGTCCAGCGCGGCGCTGGCCATTTCTGGCATTCCGTTCAGCGGCCCGGTAGGCGCAGCCCGCGTGGGTTACATCAACGGCGAATACGTGCTCAACCCCGGCCAGACGCTGCGCAAGAGCAGCCAGATGGACCTGATCGTTGCTGGCACCGAAGCCGCCGTGCTGATGGTCGAGTCCGAAGCGCAGCAGCTGACCGAAGAAGTCATGCTGGGCGCCGTGGTGTTTGGCCACGAGCAAAGCAAGATTGCCATCAACGCCATCCATGAGCTGGTGCGCGATGCCGGTAAGCCCATGTGGGACTGGCAAGCACCGGCCAAAGACGAGCCTTTGATCGCCAAAGTGGACGAGCTGGCCGAAGCCAAGCTGCGCGCTGCTTACCAAATCCGCAACAAGCAAGCCCGCACCCAGGCTTGCCGCGAGACCTACGCCGCCGTCAAGGCCGACTTGAAACAAGCCGGCGTGGAGTTTGACGGTGTCAAGGTCGATGGCATGTTGTTCGACATCGAAGCCAAAATTGTGCGCAGCCAAATTTTGGCCGGCGAGCCACGCATCGATGGCCGCGACACGCGCACCGTGCGCGCTATTGAAATTCGCAGCAGCGTGCTGCCGCGCGCCCACGGCTCGTCGCTGTTTACCCGGGGCGAAACCCAAGCGCTGGTCGTCACCACGCTGGGCACCGAGCGCGACGCGCAGCGCATTGACGCGCTGGCCGGCGAGTACGAAGACCGCTTCATGCTGCACTACAACATGCCTCCCTTTGCCACCGGCGAAGTGGGCCGCATGGGCTCGACCAAGCGCCGCGAAATCGGCCACGGTCGTCTGGCCAAGCGTGCGCTGGTCGCCGTGTTGCCCAGCAAAGAAGAATTCCCCTACACCATGCGTGTGGTGTCCGAAATCACCGAGTCCAACGGCTCCTCGTCGATGGCTTCGGTCTGCGGCGGCTGCTTGTCGATGATGGATGCTGGCGTGCCGATGAAGGCGCACGTCGCCGGTATCGCCATGGGCCTGATCAAAGAAGACAACCGCTTTGCCGTGCTGACCGACATCTTGGGTGACGAAGATCATTTGGGTGACATGGACTTCAAGGTCGCTGGCACCACGGCGGGCATCACCGCTTTGCAGATGGACATCAAAATCCAAGGCATCACCAAAGAAATCATGCAAGTGGCTTTGGCGCAGGCCAAAGAGGCGCGCATCCACATCTTGGGCAAGATGCAAGAAGCCATGGGCGAGGCCAACACCGAGGTGTCCAGCTTTGCCCCCAAGCTCTACACCATGAAGATCAACCCCGAGAAGATCCGCGACGTGATTGGCAAAGGCGGTTCGGTGATCCGTGCGTTGACCGAAGAGACCGGTTGCCAAATCAATATCGACGAGAGCGGCGTGATCACCATCGCTTCGACCGACACCGCCAAGGCCGATGAGGCCAAGCGCCGCATTGAGCAAATCACGGCTGAAGTTGAAATTGGCAAGATTTACGAAGGCCCAGTTACCAAAGTCTTGGATTTTGGCGCGCTGATCAATTTGCTGCCCGGCAAAGACGGCTTGCTGCATATCAGCCAAATCGCCCACGAGCGCGTCGAGCGTGTCGGCGACTACCTGAAAGAAGGCCAAATCGTCAAAGTCAAGGTCATGGAAACCGACGAAAAAGGCCGCATCAAGCTGTCGATGAAGGTGCTGACCGAGCGCCCTGCTGGCCTGAGCGACCGCCCCGCACCGACTGACCGTGGCGATCGTGGTGATCGCAGCGACCGTGGTGATCGCGGTGATCGCGGTGATCGTCCCGAGCGTGGTGAGCGTTCCGAGCGTGGCGGTGATCGTTATGGCCGTGGCGATCGCCCTGAGCGCAATGACCGCAGCGAGCGCAATGACTACCGCGAAGCGCCAGCGCGTGACGATCAGCCGCAGCAGTCACAAGACCAGCAAGGCCATCCCGATCAGCGCAACAGCTAAAGGCTTATTTGCTATTGATATAAGAGCTAATAGCGCACGCCAGTCGGGCGCTAGAGGCCAAAATCATTCAAATGAATCAACAGCCATTGACCATGCGTGCAGTAGAAATTACCGCGTTCGGCGCACCCGATGTTTTGCGTCTGATCGAGCGCCCCATGCCGATCGCCGGGGCGGGTGAGTTGCTGATCCGCGTGGCGGCCAGCGGCATCAACCGCCCGGATGTGTTGCAGCGCAAAGGCCATTACGCACCGCCGCCCGGCGCTTCTGATCTCCCTGGCCTTGAAGTGGCCGGTGTGATCGAGAGCGGCGACGCGGTTGCCATGGCGCAAGCGCGTTTGCAGTTGGGCGACAGGGTGTGCGCGCTGGTGGGCGGTGGCGGCTATGCGCAGTGGTGCGTGGCACCGGTGGCGCAATGCCTGCCGGTGCCTGCGGGCATGACGGATGTCGAGGCGGCCTCGCTGCCCGAGACTTTCTTCACCGTGTGGAGCAATGTGTTTGACCGTGGACGTTTGCAGCCCGGCGAGACCTTGTTGGTGCAGGGCGGCAGCAGCGGCATTGGCGTCACTGCCATCCAGCTGGCGCGGGCCTGGGGCGCAACCGTCATCGTGACGGCGGGCAGTGACGACAAATGCAACGCTTGTTTGGCGCTGGGTGCGCACCACGCCATCAACTACCAGACGCAAGATTTTGTCGCCGAGGTGCAGCGCATCACCGACGGCAAGGGCGTCGATGTCATTTTGGACATGGTCGCTGGCAGCTACGTGGCGCGCGAGGTGCAGTGCTTGGCCGACGATGGCCGCTTGGTCGTCATTGCGCTGCAAGGCGGCACGCACAGCGAATTCAATGCGGGCTTGTTGCTGCGCAAGCGTTTGACGGTCACGGGCTCGACGCTGCGCCCGCGTTCGGTGGCTTTCAAAGGCGCTATTGCGCGTGCGCTGCGCGCGCAGGTGTGGCCTTGGTTGGCTTCTGGCGCGGTGCGGCCGGTGGTGCATACGACTTTTGTCGCGGCGGACGCTGCCAAGGCGCACGCCTTGATGGAGTCCAGCCAACATATTGGCAAGATTGTTTTGACGTGGTAATTGCGAAAATTTGGTGCTGATCACATGAACAAAAAACTCATTGCAGGCAATTGGAAAATGAACGGCAGCCTGGCCGATAACGACGCCTTGGTGCGCGCGCTGGTGGCCGGTTTGGCGACGGCGGGCGGCTGCGATGTCGCTGTGGCCGTGCCGGCGCCGTATTTGGCACAGGTGCAGGCGCTGGTGCAGGGCTCGGCCTTGGCGCTGGCGGCGCAAGATGTGTCGCAGCACGCTGCGGGCGCCTATACCGGCGAGGTCTCGGCTGCGATGTTGCGTGAATTTGGCGTGCGCTATGTGCTGGTCGGGCACTCTGAGCGGCGCCAGTTCCATGGCGAAACCGATGCCGATGTCGCCGTCAAGGCGCAGCGCGCTTTGGCCAGCGGCATCACGCCCATCGTCTGTGTTGGTGAAACCTTGGCCGAACGCGAGTCTGGCCAGACTGAAGCCGTGGTCAAGCGCCAGTTGGCAGCGGTTATCCATGTGAACGGCCATTGCATCAGCGAAGTGGTGGTGGCGTATGAGCCGGTGTGGGCCATTGGCACCGGCAAAACCGCGACGCCTGAACAGGCTCAGTTGGTACACGCGGTGCTGCGCGCGCAACTGGCAGCGGCCAGCGATCAAGCGCCGCGCATCCGTTTGCTCTACGGCGGCAGCATGAATGCAGCCAATGCCGCGCAGTTACTGGCGCAACCAGATATTGATGGCGGATTGGTGGGCGGAGCATCACTGAAAGCAGCAGATTTTCAGGTAATTATGGCTGCAGCCCAATAAACATAAGCGGTTAGTGCTATTAAATTAGGAGTTATTAAAGAATGAATGCGCTTGTAAGTGTGATTTTGGCGGTGCAAATGTTGGCCGCCCTGGGCATGATTGGTTTGATTCTGATCCAGCACGGCAAAGGGGCCGACATGGGGGCGGCGTTTGGCAGCGGTAGCTCGGGCAGTCTGTTTGGTGCCAGCGGCAGCGCTAACTTTTTGTCGCGCACCACGGCGGTGCTGGCGGCGGTGTTTTTTGTCGCTACGCTGGCCTTGGCGTATTTTGGTAACCCGCGCCCTGCGAGCACTGGCAGTGTGCTTGAAGGCGCTGCGCCTGCCTTGATCGCTCCTGTAGTCGAGTCTGGTCCTGCGGCCGCGATTCCAGGCAACGTGGCGCCAGTCGCTGCGCCAGAGTCGCCCGCCACCGCGCCAGCAGAGGGCGCTACGGGGCAGATTCCAGCCAAATAAACTACAGCAAAACCGCTGTACACGTTGAAACCAAGGGTTTTCCGAGTTAGAATCTAGGGCAGTCTGGAGAGCAACAAAGCCGAAAGGTTCCTCAAGCCATCCAGATAAATAACGGCCGTCGTGGTGAAATTGGTAGACACGCTATCTTGAGGGGGTAGTGGCGAAAGCTGTGCGAGTTCGAGTCTCGCCGACGGCACCAAATAAAAAATCTGATTTTTATAGTCCAGACGGTGGACGTAAAAATTAGATTGCAGCGGTGAGCGCATCCAAAAGATGAACCTCGAACAATATCTCCCCGTTCTTTTATTCATTTTGGTGGGTTTCGCCGTTGGTGTTATACCTTTGGCGTTGGGCTATATTCTTGGCCCTAACCGTCCAGATGCTGAAAAAAATTCCCCCTATGAATGTGGATTTAATGCGTTTGAAGATGCACGCATGAAATTCGATGTGCGCTATTACTTAGTCGCCATTTTGTTCATTCTGTTCGACCTTGAAATCGCTTTTCTTTTTCCTTGGGCTGTTGCGCTCAAAGATGTGGGATTGGTGGGTTTTATTGGGGTGGTTATTTTCTTGGCCATCCTCGTTGTGGGCTTTATCTACGAGTGGAAAAAAGGCGCCCTGGATTGGGAGTAATCCAGCTTAATCGAGGATAAGCATAATGATTGAAGGCGTAATGAAAGAAGGCTTTATCACCACGAGTTATGACTCGGTGGTGAATTGGGCCAAGACCGGTTCCATCTGGCCAATGACTTTTGGTTTGGCTTGCTGCGCCGTCGAGATGATGCACGCTGCTGCGGCACGTTACGATATTGGCCGCTTTGGAGCTGAAGTGTTTCGTGCCAGTCCACGCCAGTCCGACCTGATGATTGTGGCCGGCACGCTGTGCAACAAGATGGCGCCAGCGCTGCGCAAGGTGTACGACCAGATGAGCGAGCCGCGCTGGGTGTTGTCCATGGGATCTTGCGCCAATGGCGGTGGTTATTACCACTACAGCTATTCGGTGGTACGTGGTTGCGATCGCATTGTGCCGGTAGATGTTTATGTGCCTGGTTGTCCTCCGACGGCTGAGGCCTTAATTTACGGCATCATCCAATTGCAGCAAAAAATTCGCCGCACTAACACTATCGCGCGCGTTTAAAAGGGTTTTCATGACAAGCGTTGCCATTCACCCCGATAAACTCAAAGACACCATTGCTGCTGTGTTGGGTAGCAAGGCCGGCAAAATGACAATTGCCCTTGGCGAGTTGACAGTAGAAATCCCTGCTGCGCATTACTTAGATGCCATGAAAATGCTGCGCGATGCACCTAGTTGTAAATTCGAGCAGTTGGTCGATTTGTGCGGTGTGGACTATTCAACCTACGGCGATCGTGAGCAAGAGGGTTTGCGTTACTGTGTCGTTGTACACCTTTTGTCTGTCAGTTTGAATCAGCGCGTGCGCGTCAAAGTTTTCTGCCCCGACGATAATTTTCCGGTTGTCGCTTCGGTTAACGATCTCTGGAACTCGGTCAACTGGTACGAGCGCGAGGCTTTTGATTTGTTTGGTATCGTGTTTGAAGGCCACAATGATTTGCGTCGTATCTTGACTGATTATGGATTTATCGGTCATCCCTTTCGCAAAGACTTTCCGTTGTCAGGCCATGTCGAAATGCGCTACGACGCAGATCAGCGCCGTGTTATTTACGAAACCGTCAGTATTGAGCCGCGTGAAAATACTCCCCGCATCATCCGCGAAGATAACTACGGAGGCCTGCACTAAAACGCGTGGCGTTTTTGTGATTTACCATGGCTGAAATAAAAAATTATTCCCTGAACCTTGGGCCGCAGCACCCTGCCGCGCACGGTGTGCTGCGCTTGGTGCTAGAGCTGGACGGCGAGGTCGTACAACGCGCCGATCCGCACATCGGTCTGCTGCACCGCGCTACTGAAAAATTAGCAGAACATAAGACATATATCCAGTCCTTGCCCTATATGGACCGGCTTGATTACGTGTCAATGATGTGCAACGAGCACGCCTACTGCTTGGCCATCGAAAAATTGATGCACATCGATGTGCCAATACGTGCCCAGTACATTCGCGTGATGTTCTCTGAAATCACCCGTTTGTTGAACCACCTGATGTGGCTGGGCTCGCATGGCAACGATTGCGGTAGTTCGACCATTTTGGTCTACACCTTCCGCGAGCGTGAAGACCTGTTTGATATGTACGAGGCCGTGTCTGGCGCCCGTATGCATGCTGCGTATTTCCGTCCTGGTGGTGTCTACCGTGATTTGCCCGACTCCATGCCGCAGTACAAAGCGAGCAAGGTGCGCAATGCCAAGTCCCTAGAGGCTCGCAATCAAAACCGCAAAGGTTCGTTGTTGGACTTTATTGACGACTTTACGCAGCGTTTCCCCGCTTGTGTCGATGAGTACGAGTTGTTGCTGACCGAAAATCGCATTTGGAAGCAGCGCACGGTGGGGGTGGGCGTGGTGTCTTCAGAGCGTGCTTTGAATATGGGTATGACGGGTCCGATGCTGCGCGGCTCCGATATCGGCTGGGATTTGCGCAAGACGCAGCCTTACGATGTCTATGACCGTATGGACTTTGATGTGCCGGTCGGCAAGACCGGTGATTGCTATGACCGCTATCTCGTGCGCGTTCAAGAAATGCGCCAGTCCAATCGCATCATCAAGCAGTGCGCCGATTGGCTGCGTGCCAATCCAGGCCCCGTCATTACCAGTAACCATAAAGTAGCTCCCCCGTCACGCGAAATGATGAAAACTGGCATGGAGGACTTGATTCACCATTTCAAGTTATTCACTGAAGGTTTTCACGTTCCTGAGGGCGAAGCCTACGCTGCCGTGGAGCATCCCAAGGGCGAGTTTGGTATCTATCTGATCAGCGACGGTGCCAACAAGCCTTATCGTCTAAAGATTCGCGCACCCGGTTTTGCGCACTTGGCTGCTATGGACGAAATGTCGCGCGGCCATATGCTGACCGACGTAGTGGCCATTATCGGCACCATGGATATCGTGTTCGGAGAGATTGACCGATGATTTCTGTAGCGACCCAAGAGCGCTTTGCGCGCGAAGTGGCCAAGTATCCGCCAGCGCATAAGCAGTCTGCGGTGATGGCTTGTCTCGCTATCGTGCAGCAAGAGCAAGGCTACGTCAGCACAGACAGCGAAGCCTTTATCGCTGACTACCTCGGTATGCCTGCCATTGCGGTGCATGAGGTCACCACCTTCTACAACATGTACAACCAGCAGCCTGTAGGCAAATACAAGCTGGCAGTGTGTACCAATTTGCCTTGTCTTTTGCGTGACGGTGGCAAGGCGCTTGAGCACTTGGAGCGCAAGCTCGGTATTTCTATGGGCCAGACGACGCCGGATGGCCTGTTCACTTTGCAGCAGTGCGAGTGTCTCGGCGCCTGTGCCGATGCGCCCGCTATGTTGGTCAATGACCGCAATATGTGCAGTTTTATGAGCGACGACAAACTCGATCAGCTCGTTGACAGCCTGCGTGCCGGAGAGTCGCAAAAATGACCACAGCAGCTCACATCCTTTCGCAGTTTCAGGCCGCTGGTGTAGAAACCTGCTTCCATGATCGTCACATCGAGCCGCAAATCTATGCAGGTCTGAATGGTGCTAACTGGAGTCTCAAAGACTACGAAGCGCGCGGTGGCTACCAAGCCTTGCGCAAAATATTGGGTAAGCAAGAAGGTGCAGAGGCCCTGACGCAAGACCAGGTCATCGCTACCGTCAAAGAGTCCGGTTTGCGTGGCCGTGGTGGTGCAGGTTTCCCAACGGGTCTGAAGTGGAGCTTCATGCCGCGTCAGTTTCCGGGGCAAAAATATTTGGTTTGCAACTCGGACGAAGGTGAGCCCGGTACCTGCAAAGACCGCGACATCCTCATGTACAACCCGCACATAGTGATCGAAGGCATGATCATTGCGGGTTTTGCCATGGGAATTAGCGTGGGTTACAACTACATCCACGGCGAAATTTTCCAAGTTTATGACCGCTTTGAAGCAGCTCTAGAAGAAGCACGCGCAGCGGGTTACTTGGGCAACCATATTATGGGCAGCGATCTGAGCTTTCAGTTGCACGCCCACCATGGTTTTGGCGCTTACATCTGCGGCGAAGAGACGGCTTTGTTGGAGTCTTTGGAAGGCAAAAAAGGCCAGCCGCGCTTTAAGCCGCCATTCCCCGCCAGCTTTGGCCTGTATGGCAAGCCAACCACTATCAACAATACTGAGACGTTTGCTGCGGTTCCGTGGATCATTCGCAATGGTGGCGCAGCGTATTTGGCGTGTGGCAAGCCAAACAATGGCGGCACCAAAATTTATTCAGTCAGTGGCGATGTAGAAATGCCTGGCAACTATGAGGTGCCCATGGGTACGCCATTTGCCAAGCTGCTTGAACTCGCTGGTGGTGTTCGCAAGGGCCGCCAACTCAAAGCGGTGATTCCTGGTGGTTCGTCTTCGCCGGTATTGCCGGCAGACATCATTATGGAATGCACCATGGATTACGACTCCATTGCCAAGGCTGGCTCTATGCTGGGCTCAGGTGCTGTGATCGTCATGGATGACAGCCGCTGTATGGTCGAATCCCTCAAGCGTTTGTCTTATTTTTATATGCATGAGTCCTGCGGCCAATGCACACCCTGCCGCGAGGGCACGGGTTGGCTCTGGCGCTTGGTAGATCGCATTCACCGAGGCGAAGGCCGTTCAGCCGATTTGGATGTGCTCGACTCTGTCGCCAGCGACATCATGGGGCGCACCATCTGCGCGCTGGGTGACGCCGCTGCGATGCCCGTGCGCGCTATGGTGAAACACTTTCGGCCTGAGTTTGAAGCGCTGATTCCGAAAAAGAATTCTCAGGCAGTCCCTTCTGCTTGATTGCGAGAAAAGCATATGGTTGAAATTGAACTTGACGGTAAAAAAGTAGAAATCACTGAAGGCAGCATGATCATGCATGCGGCCGAAAAGGCTGGTACCTACATTCCGCATTTCTGTTATCACAAGAAACTCTCTATCGCAGCGAGTTGCCGGATGTGTTTGGTCGAGGTCGAAAAGGCCCCCAAACCTATGCCTGCCTGTGCCACACCAGTCACACAAGGCATGGTGGTGCACACGAAGAGCGATAAGGCTATCCGTGCGCAAAAATCAGTGATGGAGTTTTTGCTGATTAACCACCCTTTGGACTGCCCGATTTGCGACCAAGGTGGCGAATGCCAGTTGCAAGATTTGGCAGTTGGTTACGGCACATCGACCACGCGCTACGAAGAAGAAAAGCGTGTGGTGTTGCACAAAGAGGTGAGTCCACTTATCTCGATGGCCGAGATGGCCCGCTGCATCCATTGCACCCGCTGCGTGCGCTTTGGCCAAGAAGTGGCTGGCGTGATGGAGTTGGGCATGATTCACCGCGGTGAGCATTCGGAGATCACTACGGTCGCCGGTGACACGATTGATTCTGAGTTGTCCGGCAACATGATCGACATTTGCCCGGTCGGTGCGCTTACCAGTAAACCATTTCGCTATAGCGCCCGCACATGGGAGCTGTCGCGTCGTAAATCTGTCAGTCCGCACGATTCCACCGGCGCGAACTTGGTGGTACAAGTCAAAAATAACAAGGTGATGCGGGTTCTCCCCTTCGAGAATGAAGACATCAATGAGTGCTGGATTGCGGACCGCGATCGATTCTCTTATGAAGCGCTCAACAGCGACGAGCGCCTGACGCGCCCGATGCTTAAGCAAGGTGGCGTTTGGAATGAGGTGGATTGGCAAACAGCGTTGGAATATGTCGCCAATGGCCTGCAGCAAATCAAAGCTGAGCATGGTGGTCAGAGTATTGGTGCATTGGTCAGCCCGCATAGCACCCTAGAAGAATTGCACCTTGCCCGCAGTTTGATGCAGGGTTTGGAGAGTGACAACATTGATTACCGCTTGCGCAATGCCGATTTCACTGCTTCGCAAGGCGTGCGCTGGTTAGGCCGGACTATTGCCTCTTTGACTTCTTTGCAGTCTGTTTTGGTGGTTGGCTCCAACCTACGCAAAGATCATCCTTTGTTTGCCCAGCGTGTGCGCCAAGCAGTGCGCAAGGGCGCGGTAGTGTCGTCGATTGATTCAGTGCTGCGCGATTGGGCTATGCCTGTCGCCCATACTTTGCTGGCCTCGCCCGGTGCCTGGCTTCAGGCATTGGCCGATGTCGCTGCCGCTATTGCACAAGAAAAAAATATCCCAGCACCCGATGCAGCTGGAAAAATCGGCGCAACGGCGCTGGCAATTGCACAGTCCTTGCTGCGCGGCGAGCACAAAGCGGTGTTGCTTGGCAACGCTGCTGCGCACCACGCACAAGCGCCTGCGTTGTTAGCCTTGGCACAGTGGATTGCTGAAAATACCGGCGCCACATTAGGCTATTTGACTGAAGCAGCTAACACGGTGGGCGCCCAGTGGGTTGGTGCAGTGCCTGCCAAAGGTGGCAAAAATGCTGAGCAGATGCTGTCGGGTGGCCTCAAAGGCGTACTGCTACTCAACACCGAGCCGCAATGGGATAGTGCCGCCGGTACCAATGCAGTCCAAGCCTTGGCACAGTCTGACATGGTCATCACCTTGAGCCCCTTCAAGGCGAATATGGAGTTCAGTGATGTGTTGCTGCCGATTGCACCGTTTACTGAAACTTCTGGCAGTTTTGTCAACGCTGAAGGACGCTTGCAAAGTTTCCATGCGGTCGTGAAGCCGCTGGCTGAAACCCGGCCAGGCTGGAAGGTGCTGCGCGTGCTCGGTAATTTACTGGGTATTGCCAACTTTGAATTCCAGACATCGCAAGACGTGCTGGCCCAAGCGACCCGTGCGCCAGCAGGAGAGGTGACGCATATTCCTGCTAATTTGCTAAACAACAGCGCCTCTGTGGCACCGACCGTTAGCGTGTCTGCACAGCCAGTACCTGAGCCAGTGGTCGCATCCATCTACCAACTCGACGGTATCGTGCGCCGCGCCAGTTCGCTGCAACTCACCGCCGACGCACGCCTAGCATCTGAAGGAGCTGGAGCATGATCGACACGATCTACAACGGCGGCTTGGGGTTCTTGAATCAGGCGTGGTGGACTACCATTGCGTGGCCTCTGATTTGGATTTTGCTCAAAATCGTCGTCTTGGTTGCACCTCTGATGGGTGCTGTGGCATACCTGACGCTCTGGGAGCGTAAGCTGCTTGGCTTCATGCAAGTGCGCCATGGCCCTAACCGGGTGGGGCCGTTTGGCTTGCTGCAGCCAATTGCCGATGCGCTCAAATTGCTCACCAAAGAAATTATTCAGCCTACTGCCGCCAATAAAGGCTTGTTCTTTATTGGCCCAGCGATGGCCATCATGCCGGCTTTAGCCGCATGGGTAGTTATTCCGTTTGGCCCTGAAGTAGCACTGACTAACGTCAGTGCTGGTTTGCTACTAATGTTGGCTATTACGTCGATTGAAGTGTATGGCGTAATTATTGCCGGCTGGGCCTCTAACTCTAAGTACCCTTTCTTGGGTGCCATGCGCGCCTCGGCTCAGATGGTGAGTTATGAAATCGCCATGGGATTTTGCTTCTTGGTAGTGGTTATGGTTTCAGGCAGCATGAATCTGACCGAAATCGTCATGGGACAAGGCAAGGGAGCGGCCGCAGCGATGGGCCTGACTTTCTTGTCTTGGAACTGGTTGCCTTTGTTGCCAATTTTTATCGTTTACCTGATTTCTGGCGTAGCCGAAGTTAACCGCCATCCATTTGATGTGGTCGAAGGCGAAGCTGAAATTGTCGCTGGCCACATGGTTGAATACTCGGGTATGGGTTTTGCCATCTTCTTCTTGGCTGAATACGCCAGTATGTGGTTGGTGTCTATCTTGGCTGTGCTGATGTTCTTGGGCGGCTGGATGTCTCCTATTGACCATGCACTGTTCAATTGGATTCCAGGTTGGATTTGGCTGGGTGTTAAAACCTTTGTAGTAGTTTCCATGTTTATCTGGATTCGTGCCACATTCCCTCGGTTTCGTTATGACCAGATCATGCGTTTGGGTTGGAAAATTTTCATCCCGGTGACGTTGGTGTGGTTGCTCATTATTGGCGTGTGGTTGCACTCGCCATGGAATATTTGGAAATAAGCGGGGGACACACACATGGCTGCCGTTGCTGCTGCATCTTTTTCCATTAAAGATTTCTTCAAGAGTTTTTTGCTTGTGGAGCTTGTTAAGGGCATGGCCCTGACGGGACGCTATGCGTTTCGAAGCAAGGTTACTGTGCAATTTCCAGAAGAAAAAACACCACTTTCTCCTCGCTTCAGAGGCTTGCATGCATTGCGCCGCTATGAAAATGGCGAAGAGCGCTGTATTGCCTGCAAATTGTGCGAGGCCGTCTGTCCAGCGATGGCTATCACGATTGAGTCGACCGTGCGCGACGATGGATCTCGCCGTACCTCGCGTTACGATATTGATTTGACCAAGTGCATTTTCTGTGGCTTCTGCGAAGAAAGTTGCCCGGTCGATTCCATCGTTGAGACCCATATCTTGGAGTACCACGGCGAAAAACGCGGTGATTTGTATTTCACCAAAGATATGTTGCTCGCGGTTGGTGACCGCTACGAAGGCGAAATTGCTGCGGCTCGCGCAGCTGACGCCAAATATCGCTAAGCCAGCGTCTCATTTAAGCCAGAACTCTACAAAGAACCGATTCATGGACGCCAAGACTGGGTTTTTCTATCTGTTCTCGGTTGTGTTGCTTTATGCAACCTTCCGGGTTATTACTGCCCGCAATCCGGTTCATGCCGTGTTGCATCTCATGCTGGCCTTTTCACAGGCTTCCGGTGTGTGGTTGCTTCTCAAAGCCGAGTTTCTAGCGATTGTGCTGGTGCTCGTTTATTTGGGAGCGGTGATGGTGCTCTTCATGTTTGTCGTGATGATGCTAGACATCAACGTCAGTGGCGTGCGCCAAGGCTTTTGGAAGCACTTTCCTTTGGCTGCGGCTATGGGCGCGCTGATTGCCTTTGAAATGGCTGCTGTGCTAATGGGCGGATTTCGGGGTATGGAAGAGCCCAAAGCGGTGGCCCAAATGCTCAACTCCGCAGGCAATGTGATCGAGTATTCGAACACCTTGGCCTTGGGTCGGCTGATGTATACCCAATATCTCTATCCGGTTCAGATTGCTGCAGTGATTTTGTTGGTCGCCATGATTTCTGCGATTGCCTTGACGCTGCGCAAGCGTACTGACAGCAAGGCCATCAGCCCTTCAGTCCAACTGCGCGTACGTTCTCAAGACCGCGTTAAATTGCTGAAAATCAGTGCGACGCAAAAAGCCGTGGCTCCATTGCCAGCCGAGCCAAGTGCTGAGGAGAAAAAATCATGACTTTGACTCTCGGACATTTTCTGTCGCTGGGTGCCATGCTGTTTTCAATGTCAGTGATTGGCATTTTCTTAAATCGCAAAAACCTCATTGTTTTGCTGATGTCGATTGAGTTGATGCTGCTGGCGGTCAACATGAATTTCGTCGCGTTTTCTCACTACCTCGGTGATATGCACGGCCAAGTTTTTGTGTTCTTCATCATGACGGTGGCTGCCGCTGAATCGGCCATTGGATTGGCTATTTTGGTGCTGCTGTTCCGCAATAAGGCGAACATCAATGCGGACACCCTCGACACCCTCCGCGGCTAAACCGCAGGATATGCAAGGTTCTCCCCAATGAGTCAAACCCTTTCTGCTTCAACCCTGCTGGCCGCTGCGCTGGCACCGCTGGCGGGCGCTTTGTTGGCCGGTATTTTTGGCACAGCGCTCGGTGGTAATTTGATTGGTCGGCGCGTTTCGCATACGCTGACTATTCTTGGTGTATTTATCTCGTTTGTGCTGTCTGCCATGACGCTCAACAGCGTGGTCAACGATGGCGCGCGCTTTAATGAGACCATTTATACGTGGATGGTGGTCGGTAGTCTGAAGATGGAGGTCGGTTTCCTTATCGACAGCTTGACCGCCATGATGATGTGTGTGGTGACCTTTGTGTCGCTGATGGTGCACATCTACACCATTGGCTACATGGAAGAAGACGAGGGCTATAACCGCTTTTTCTCGTACATCTCGCTGTTTACCTTCTCCATGCTGATGCTGGTCATGAGCAACAACCTGCTGCAACTGTTTTTTGGCTGGGAAGGTGTGGGCTTGGTCTCATATTTGCTGATTGGTTTTTGGTACAACAAGCCTACGGCCACGTTTGCCAATATGAAGGCTTTTTTGGTCAACCGCTTGGGTGACTTTGGCTTCATTTTGGGCATTGGCCTGACTGCGGCATACACCGGCACGCTTAATTACGCTGAAATTTTCAGCAAAACGGCCGAACTGAGTGCTTTGACTTTGCCAGGTACTGACTGGATGCTGATCACTGTGATTTGCATCTGCTTCTTTATTGGTGCCATGGCCAAAAGCGCGCAGTTCCCATTGCACGTCTGGCTGCCCGATTCGATGGAAGGCCCTACTCCCATTTCGGCGCTGATTCACGCTGCCACCATGGTGACGGCAGGTATTTTCTTGGTGGCGCGTATGTCGCCGCTGTTTGAGTTGAGCGATACCGCACTCAACTTTATTCTGATCATTGGCGCTATTACCGCCTTGTTCATGGGCTTCTTGGGCATTATCCAAAACGACATTAAGCGCGTGATTGCTTATTCCACGCTGTCGCAGCTGGGCTATATGACGGTGGCTTTGGGGGCTTCGGCTTACTCCGTGGCGGTGTTCCACTTGATGACGCACGCTTTCTTTAAAGCCTTGCTGTTTTTAGCGGCAGGCTCGGTCATTATTGGTATGCACCACAACCAAGATATCCGCTGGATGGGCCGGGTGCGCAAGTACATGCCTATTACTTGGATGACTTTTTTGCTGGGTTCTTTGGCGCTGATTGCTACGCCTTTGTTTTCCGGTTTTTACTCCAAGGACAGCATTATTTTGGCGGTTGGTGCTAGCACCTTGCCGGCAGCAGGCTTTGCGTATTACGCTGTTTTAGCGGGCGTTTTTGTCACGGCTTTCTATTCGTTCCGTCTGTATTTTCTGGTCTTCCATGGCAAAGAGCGCTACGACCAAAATCCTGACCAACACCACCACGCACACCATGACGATGATGGCCACGGCCATGGGCATGATGACCATGCCAAGCCGCATGAGTCGCCGTGGGTGGTGACCTTGCCTTTGGTGTTGCTGGCCATTCCTTCGGTGTTGATTGGCTACTTCACGGTCAATTCGATGTTGTTTGGCGATTTCTTCAAGGGCGTGATTTTTGTTGATGCAGCCAAGCACCCTGCCATGGCAGATTTGGCGCAGCATTTTCATGGTCCGGTGGCAATGGCTTTGCACGCCTTCACGTCGGTGCCTTTCTGGCTGGCGGTGGCGGGTGTGGCGATGTCTTACTATATGTATATGGTGAACCCGGCACTGCCGGCAGCTATCAAGCGCAATTTCTCGCCAATTTACAACTTGCTGGAAAACAAGTACTACCTTGACTGGTTCAACGAAAACGTCTTGGCACGCGGTGCCCGAGGTTTGGGTATTGGACTGTGGAAGGTTGGCGACCAAGTCATTATTGACGGGCTCTTTGTGAATGGCTCATGGAAGTTGGTGGGTTGGATTGCGAGCGTGGTACGCCGCCTCCAGACCGGCTACATCTACCACTATGCGCTGGCCATGATTTTGGGCATCTTTGTGCTGATGACGTATTTCGTCTGGCTCAACAAGTAGGAGAAGAACAAAAATGGGTTTGTTGAGTCTTGCCATTTGGGTGCCTATCGCCTTTGGCGCCTTCCTGCTGCTATGGGGCCGCGCTGAACAGGCGCGCATGGTTCGGTGGCTGGCCCTGATCGGTGCGCTGATCAGCTTTTTGGTCACGTTGCCGCTCTACCAAGGGTTCAAGCTCGGCACTGCATCCATGCAGTTTGTCGAGAAGTTCCCGTGGATCAAAGGTCTGAATATCCATTACCACTTGGGTGTGGATGGCTTGTCGCTGTGGTTTGTGCCGCTGACGGCTTTCATTACCGTCATCGTGGTGATGGCGTCTTGGGAAGCGATTACTGAGCGCGTTAACCAATACATGAGCGCCTTCTTGATTCTTTCGGGACTCATGATTGGTGTCTTCAGTGCCTTGGACGGTATGTTGTTCTACGTTTTCTTTGAAGCTACTTTGATTCCGATGTATCTCATCATCGGTATTTGGGGTGGACCAAGAAAAATTTACGCCGCCTTCAAGTTCTTTCTGTACACCTTGCTCGGCTCGCTGCTGATGCTGATTGCACTGGTGTATCTGTATCACAAGTCCGGTGGCAGTTTTGATATCGCCACTTGGCACCAGCTGCCGCTGGATGCACGGGCGCAGACCTTCTTGTTCTTTGCCTTTTTTGCTGCGTTTGCGGTCAAAGTGCCTATGTGGCCAGTCCACACTTGGTTGCCTGACGTTCACGTCGAGGCGCCCACCGGTGGCTCGGCCGTGCTGGCGGCCATCATGCTCAAGCTAGGTGCCTATGGTTTTCTGCGCTTTTCGCTGCCGATTGCCCCCGATGCAGCGCACGAGTGGGCTTGGTTGATGATCGCCCTGTCGTTGACGGCAGTGGTGTACGTCGGCTTGGTGGCGATGGTGCAAAAAGACATGAAAAAACTCGTCGCTTACTCTTCAGTGGCGCACATGGGTTTTGTCACTTTGGGCTTCTTTGTCTTCAACGACTTGGGTATGGCCGGCGGCTTGGTGCAAATGATTGCCCACGGTTTTGTTTCTGCCGCCATGTTCTTGTCGATTGGTGTGCTGTACGACCGTATGCACTCGCGTGAAATCGCTGACTATGGCGGCGTTGTCAACGTGATGCCAAAATTTGCAGCGTTTGTGCTGTTGTTCACCATGGCCAACTTGGCGCTGCCAGGCACTGCCGGCTTTGTCGGTGAATGGATGGTGATTTTGGCGACTGTCAAGGCCAACTTCTGGCTGGGCATCGGTGCTGCCAGTGCGGTGATTTGGGGTGCGGCTTACAGCCTGTGGTTCTACAAGCGCGTTTACTTGGGCGCGCCGGCCAACGACAACGTCAAAGCCTTGAAAGACATTTGTGCCCGCGAATTTCTCGTGTTGGCTATCTTGTCGGTGGCGATTTTGTACATGGGCGTTTTCCCGAAACCCTTCACTGACGTGATGGATACCTCTGTGGCCGAGCTGTTGAAGCACGTGGCACTTTCCAAGCTGAATTGACCAGACTGAACTGAGAGACCCGAGATGATTGACAACATCAGTTGGCTTGCGATTTACCCGGAGATAGTGCTTCTGGTGATGGCCTGTGTGATTGCGCTGGTAGACCTTGGTGTCTCCAGCCCGCGCCGCACCGGCACCTATGTGCTGACCATGCTGACGCTGGCGGTGGTGGCGGCGATGCAAGGTATGTATGCCAGCAGCGGCAACACTTTCTATGCGTTTAGCAACATGGTGGTCAGTGACAGCATGGGCAACTGGCTCAAGTGCTTCTCCACCTTGGCGTTGATGGTGACCTTGGTCTATGGCCGCCCCTACGCTGCCGATCGCGATATGTTGCGCGGTGGCGAACTGTTCACGCTGTCGCTGTTCTCGCTGCTGGGTATGTTCATCATGATCAGCGCCAACAACTTCTTGATGATCTATTTGGGTCTGGAGTTGATGGCACTGTCGAGCTACGCGCTGGTGGCTTTACGCCGCGATAACGCAACCGCCTCTGAGGCGGCGATGAAGTATTTTGTCCTCAGCGCCATGGCCAGCGGTTTCTTGCTGTACGGCTTGTCGATGATGTACGGCGCTACCGGCTCGCTCGATATCACTGAGGTTTTCAAGGCCATCAGCTCCGGCCAAATTCGCCACCAAGTGCTGGTCTTTGGTTTGGTGTTTGTCGTCTCTGGCTTGGCCTTCAAGCTGGGCGCGGTGCCGTTTCATATGTGGATCCCTGACGTCTACCAAGGCGCACCCACCGTGGTCACGCTGTTGATTGGCGGCGCGCCCAAGCTGGCCGGCTTTGCCATGACGATGCGCTTGTTGGTCGACGGCCTGTTGCCGCTGGCGATTGACTGGCAGCAGATGTTGGCGGTGTTGGCGATTGGCTCGCTGGTCATCGGTAACGTGGCAGCGATTGCCCAGACCAACCTCAAGCGGATGCTGGCCTATTCGACCATTTCGCAAATGGCGTTTGTGCTGCTGGGCCTGATGTCGGGCGTGATCAACGGCAACTTTGACCCCACCACCACCCAAGTCGCTTACAGCGCTGCCATGTTCTATGTCATCACCTATGTGCTGACCACTTTGGCCGCGTTCGGTGTCATCTTGCTGTTGACGCGCGAAGGTTTTGAGAGCGAAGAAATCTCCGACATGGCTGGCCTGAACCAGCGCAGCCCGCTGTACGCCGGTGTGTTGGCGGTGTGCCTGTTCTCCATGGCTGGCATTCCGCCGCTGGTGGGCTTTTACGCTAAGTTGTCGATCCTGCAAGCCTTGATGGCTTCGGGCCAAGCGGCTTACATCGGTTTAGCCGTGTTTGCGGTGGTGATGTCGCTGATTGGCGCCTTCTACTACCTGCGCGTAGTCAAAGTGATGTACTTTGACGCCCCGACCAGCACCGCCAAAGTGTCTGCGCCGCTGGATGTGCGTGTGGTGCTGACCCTCAACGGCGCCTTGGTGTTGGGCTTGGGCCTGTTGCCCGGCGGTTTGATGGCCTTGTGCGCCGACGCCATCGTGCGTTCGCTCGCCAGCTAAGCTGCGAGGCTTTGCGCCGGTGTCTTCTACGGGAGCTGTTTGGTTGGTGATTGGCGTGGCCTGCATTGCCGCCAATCTGCCATTTCTAAACCACCGCCTGCTCGGCATGGGCCCGCTGTTGCAGCCGCGCAAGGCGCTGCCGTTGCGCTTAGGTGAGATGGTGGTGTTTTATTTTGTTGTCGGCGCCTTGGGGCTGTTGCTTGAAAAGCGCGCTGGACAAATCGCTCCCCAAGGCTGGGAGTTCTATGCCGTCACGGGCACGCTGTTCATTACCTTAGCCTTTCCCGGCTTTGTCTATCGCTACTTGGTGCGTCGCCGCACCTAAAAAAGTGAGCACGTAGCGCACGTGTTCATTAGCTTTCAGGTACAAAACACCTTGAAAGCGTTTGTTTGTCAGCGCTTATAGCTCACTTTTTAGATTAATTGCTGCACCGCTGCACCGTTCTAGCGCCTCAAGCGCTAAATTGCAGCGCTGCCAGGCGTGCATAGACGCCATTAAGTTCCAGCAGCTCGTCGTGTCGCCCTTGCTCGACGATGCGGCCATGCTCTAGCACGATGATGCGGTCGGCGTTTTTGACGGTGGCCAAGCGGTGGGCAATCACCAGTGTCGTGCGTGGATGTTGGCGTTGGCCGCTGCCGCGCTGCAGGGCCGAATCCAGCGCCGCTTGCACCATGCGTTCACTTTCGGCGTCCAAGGCGCTGGTGGCTTCGTCCAGCAGCAACAGCGGTGGGTTTTTCAGCAGCGCGCGGGCAATGGCGATGCGCTGGCGTTGGCCGCCCGATAAACGCACGCCGCGTTCGCCCAAAAAGGTGGCATAGCCTTCGGGCAGGGCTTGCAAAAATTCATGGGCAAAGGCGGCTTGTGCGGCGGCTATTACCTCAGCGTCGCTGGCCTGTGGCTGGCCGTAGCGGATGTTGTCCAACGCGCTGGCCGAAAAAATCACCGCGTCTTGCGGCACTGTGCCGATGTGGCTGCGCAGCGTGTGCAGCGACAGCGTGCGGATGTCGATGCCGTTGATGCAGATGCGCCCTTGCGCGCTGGCAGGTGCGTTGGCGGCGCTGTCCACGTCATAAAAGCGCTGCAGCAGCTGAAATACCGTAGTTTTGCCGGCACCGCTGGCCCCGACCAGCGCCACGGTTTCGCCCGGCGACAGCGTCAGCGAAAAATCTTGCAGCGCCGCCGTATCTGGGCGCGACGGATAGTGAAAATTCACCCCTTCAAAGGTGACGGCCAGACCGCCACCCGTCACCGGCAGGGCGGTGGGTTGCGCCGGCGACGACACCGGCGATTCGCTGGCCAGCAGCTCCATCAGGCGCTCGGTGGCACCGGCGGCGCGCAGCAAGTCGCCATAGACCTCGCCCAGCACCGCCACGGCGCCGGCCAACAGCGCCACATAAACCACGGTTTGGCCCAAGTGGCCGGCGCTCATTTGACCGGCCAGCACCGCCTCGGTGCCCCGAAACAGCCCCCACAGCAGCAGGCCCGCGTTGGCGATGATGATGAAGGCCACCAGCGCCGCGCGCGCGCTGGTGCGGCGCACGGCAGCGGCAAAAGCGCTTTCGGTGGCTTGGGAAAAACGCGCCACTTCTTGCGGCTCGGCGGTGTAGCTTTGCACGACGGGGACGGCGTTCAAAATTTCAGCGGCGATGGCGCTGGAGTCGGCCACGCAGTCTTGGCTGGTGCGCGAGAGGCGGCGCACGCGCCGGCCAATCCACATGCCCGGCAGCACCACCACCACCAGCATCAGCAGCACCAGCGCCATGGTGTAGGGGTTGGTCCACACCAGCATTACCAGCGCGCCCAAGCCGATGACGGCGTTGCGCAGGCCCATCGACAAAGACGAGCCGACGACGGTTTGCACCAGCGTGGTGTCGGTGGTCAGGCGCGAGAGCACTTCGCCGCTTTGCGTGGTCTCAAAAAACTGCGGGCTCTGGCGCAGCACATGGGTGTAGACGGCGTTGCGCAGGTCGGCGGTGATGCGCTCGCCCAGCCAACTGACCATGTAAAAGCGCGCGGCCGAAAAAAGGCCCAGCGCCACCGCCACACCAAACAGCGCCAATAAACGCCCGCGCAGCGCCAGCGCTTGGGCGCTGCGTTCGTCGGCGCTGCCCATGCCGGCATCGATCAGCGTGCGCAGGGCCAGCGGAAACGCCAGCGTGGCGGCAGCCGCCAAAATTAAAAACAACAGCGCTATCGCAATGCGCCCACGGTACGGACGCAAAAAAGGCAATAGGCCACTGAGTGAGCGCGCCGGTGCAGTCGGTGGGATGGGTGCAGTCGGCGCGATGGGCGCGATGGGCGCAGTGGGTGGCGCAGGAAGAGGGGAAGAAACCATGGGCGCAGTGTAGGGCGCGCCGTGTGCCCGCTTATCCGGCTGCAGTTTGGTTCAGTAGCTGGTGCAGCACGCCTTGGCGCAGCGCCCCGCGCACTACGTGCAGCGTGTCGATGTCCAGCAGCGCAAACACTGCGCGCAGCACGCTGATGCCGCCGCCGATGATGGGACGGCGATTGTCTTGCTGGATGGCCGCCAGTTGCTGGCAGGCGCTGCTGGGGTCGATCAGCTGCTGCTGTAGCCAGTCGACATCCGCGCGGCGGATGCAGTTGCCAGAGGCACCAGAGCGGCCAGCGCTGATCAAAATTTCATTGGCAGCGGTGACGGTGCCTGAGGAGCCGTAAGCGACTTGCCAAGCGCTGCGCTGGAACACGGCCAGTGCGGGCGCTAAAGCGGCGCTGGCGCTGGCTTGGGCGCTGGCAAAAGCTTGCTCGGTCAACGCGCCGTCGGCAAAGTGGCGCATCGACCACGACACGCTGCCCACTGGAAACGAGGCCATGGCTTGGGCGCGCTCGTGCTGGCCCAAGATCAACTCCGTCGAGCGCCCGCCAATGTCCAACACCAAGCGCTTCTCGTCAGACGGTGGCACAAGGCAGGCGACACCTTGGTAAACCAACTGCGCTTCTTCGCTGCCCGAAAGAATCTCAATCGGGTGGCCGAGGATGGCGCTGCCTTGGCGCACAAATTCCTCCCGGTTGTGGGCTTCGCGCAGGGTTTGGGTGGCAATGGCGCGCACCCGGATGGGCGCAAAAGTGGCCAAACATTCGGCAAACCGGGCCAAACATTCCCAGCCGCGCTGCATGGCGGCCAAACTCAGCTGGCCGCTGGCGTCCAAGCCGTTGCCTTGGCGCACGATGTCTTTCAGGTACTGCACGCGCTCGATGCGCCCCGGTGTGCAGCGGCTGACTTCTAGCCGAAAACTGTTCGATCCCAAATCAACGGTGGCGAGCAAAGAGGCGTGGTGCATGGCGGTGGAAAGAGCGCGCCCGAGAGTAGGCGGGCCAGCATAGCACTGGCCTTTCAGCGCAGCCAGTAGCGTGGGATGATCAATTAAAAAGTGAGCTATTAGCGCTTGAATCTAAAGGCTTTCAGCTCCTTTTCATGCTGAAAGATAGGCGGAGTAAGCGCTACTAGCTATGCTTTTTATTACGGCGTGTGTCACAGAGCTGTCACCAACGCTGTCTACAGTGGCCTCAGTTCCACTTTTTCAACCCAAAGGCTTTTTTATGACAATGTCCGCGATGCGTGTTTTGGTGGCTGGTGTGCTGTCTGCAGGTGCTGCCTGCGCTGCGTGGGCGCAGCAAGAGGCGACGGGTGCGGGGGCCAGTTTTCCGGCACCGTTGTATGCCAAGTGGGCCTCTGACTACCACAAGGCGACCGGCGTGAAGGTGAACTACCAGTCGGTCGGCTCGGGCGCAGGGCTGCGCCAAATTGAGGCCAAGACGGTGGATTTTGGCGCTTCTGACGCGCCTTTGAGCGACGAAGTGCTGGCGCAAAAAGGCCTGATGCAGTTTCCTACCGTGATTGGCGGCGTGGTGCCGGTGGTCAACATCAAAGGCATTGCGCCCGGCCAAATCAAGATGAACGGCCAAGTGCTGGGCGATATTTATCTGGGCAAAGTCAAGCGCTGGAACGACGCGGCGCTGGTGGCGCTCAACCCCGGCGTGGCGCTGCCGGACGCAGCCATTGCGCCGGTGCGCCGCGCCGACGGCTCGGGCACCAGTTTTATCTTCACCCACTACCTGAGCAAAGTGAACCCCGAGTGGAAAGCCAAGGTGGGTGAAGGCACGGCGGTGAACTGGCCTACCGGTGCCGGCGGCAAGGGCAACGAAGGCGTGGCAGCGTTTGTCGCGCGCCTGCCCAATTCGATTGGCTATGTCGAATACGCCTACGTCAAACAAAACAAAATGACCTACGTGCAGCTGCAAAACGCCGCCGGCCAATTTGTGGCGCCCGATGACACCGCCTTCAAAGCCGCTGCGGCCGGTGCCGACTGGAGCACAAGCTTCAACCAAATTTTGACCAACCAGCCCGGCCAAGGCGCGTGGCCGATTACCGGCGCGACCTTCATCCTGCTGCACAAAGCGCAAGACAAGCCTGCCCAAGCGGCCACGGCGCTGAAGTTCTTTGACTGGGCTTATCAGTCCGGCGACCAAACCGCTGCCGCTTTGGATTACGTGCCGATGCCCGACAGCGTCAAAGCGGTGATTCGCAAGTCTTGGGCGGACGTGAAAGACGCGTCGGGCAACGCCATCACTTGGAAGTAAGCCATGGCTGACCGGCTTTTTGGCACTTTGGCGCGCGGCGCGGCGCTGCTGACGCTGGCGCTGCTGCTGGGCATCCTTGGCTCGCTGCTGGTGGGCGCTTGGCCGGCGATTGAAAAGTACGGTCTGGGCTTTTTGACCAGCAGCGTCTGGGACCCGGTGCAAAACGAGTACGGCGGGCTGGTGATGATTTACGGCACGCTGGCCACGTCGTTCATTGCGCTGCTGATTGCGGTGCCGGTCAGCTTTGGCATTGCGCTGTTTTTGACTGAGCTGT
>JAGNSH010000234.1 GCA_017988165.1 Giesbergeria sp.
CGCCGTAGTCAGCGCGAATGTGGTGGTGGCTGACCTGACCGGCCGGGCTGTGCGCGTCTGGGTCGAGCACCGCGGTGAAGTAGCCCATCGCCTGCGCGGCGTGGACAAACATCCGCCCCAACTGGCCACCGCCCAGCACGCCCAGCGTGGCACCGGGCAGCAGCGGAAAAACAGTCGGCGCGCTCATGGCGCCACCGGCGGCAAGGCCATGTTGCGGGCAATGTCGGTTTGTGCGGCGCGAAAGGCGTTCAAGCGCTGGCGCAGATCGGGGTCTTCGTTGGCCAGCAAAGCGACGGCAAACAGCGCCGCATTGGCCGCGCCGGCCGTGCCAATGGCAAACGTCGCCACCGGAATGCCCTTGGGCATTTGCACAATGCTGTGCAGTGAATCGACGCCTTGCAAATGGCGACTGGCCACTGGCACGCCCAGCACCGGCACCGGCGTTTTGGCGGCCAGCATGCCCGGCAGGTGGGCAGCGCCGCCTGCGCCGGCAATGATGGCTTTTAAGCCGCGCTCTGCCGCGCTTTCGGCGTAGGCAAACATGTCGTCGGGCATGCGGTGGGCCGAAACCACCCGTGCTTCGTGGGTGATGCCAAAGTGCTGAAGAATCTCGACTGCGTGCTGCATGGTGTCCCAGTCGCTGCTGGAGCCCATGACCACACCGATCTGGATAGATGTCATAGTTATATAGAGCGGCACGCCACGGCGGCGGCCAAAATGTGAACCCGCGATTTTACTTTTTGTGTGCAGGTGTGTGCCAACGCGCAGCCCTTTCACTGTCGGAGAACCCCCATGATTGATATCACCGTAGAAAATTTTGAAGCCGAGGTGGTTGCCGCCTCAATGCAAACACCCGTGCTGGTGGACTTTTGGGCACCGTGGTGCGGCCCGTGCCAGTCGCTCGGCCCGGTGCTGGAAAAGCTGGAGACCGAATACGCCGGGCGCTTTACCCTCGCCAAAATCGACTCAGACCAACAGCAGCAACTGGCTCAAATGTTTGGCGTGCGCAGCATTCCCACCTGCGTGCTGATGGTGAACGGCCAGCCGGTCGATGGCTTTACCGGCGCGCAAACCGAAGGCCAAGTGCGCGCATTTTTGGATAAACACCTGCCGCCCGCCGAGGCTGCGCCCGAGCCAGAGCCCGAAGACGACGCGGCGGCGGCGCTGGCAGCAGGCGACACCGAGGCCGCGCTGGACAAGCTGCAACAAGCCATCACCGCCGCGCCCGACAGCGACGACGCCCGCTTTGACTACATCAAACTGCTGCTGCAACTGGGCCGCGAGGACGACGCCAAAGTCGCCTTTGCCCCGGTGATTGCCCGCGCTGGCCTGTCGCGCAAACTGAGCGCATTAAAGAGCTGGATGGATGCTCTTGATTTTGTAGCTACTAGCGCAAGCGGGGCGGGCGATACAGGCCCATTTGATGTAAAAATTGCCGAGAACAAGCGCGATTTTGACGCCCGCTTTGGCCGCGCCCGCTGGCTGGTGGCGCACCAGCGCTGGCAAGACGCGATGGACGAGCTGCTCGACATCCTGATGCGCGACAAAACCTGGAACGACGAGGCCGCGCGCAAGCTGTACGTGTCGATTCTGGAGCTGATCGAGCCGCCCAAAGTCAAAGTCGCCGACGGCCAAATCCCGCCCGAAGACCCGCTGGTGGCGACGTACCGGCGCCGTCTGTCCAGCGTGGTGCTGAGCTGAGGGCGCGTTAAAAAAGGGCGGGCCGCTGTGCAGCGGCCCGCCCTTTTTTTGTGGTTTGCAGTTTGCGAGTGAGCGAGGGCCAAAGGGGCGCTGGTGCAGCGAGTTGCGAGAAGCTCAGGCCGCTCTGACCTCCGCGAGCAGATTGGGATGACGGTCCAGCAGCTTCAATAGCTTGACCAAGGCCAGTGGTGGCTTGGTCTTGCCGTTTTCGTAGCGTGAGAAGGCATTAACGCCACCCCCAAAGAGTTCGGCGGCTTGGCGCTGGTCAAGGTCGAGCTTTTTGCGCACCTTGGCGATGTAGTCAGGATCGACGTAGGCGGCATTCACCTGACGTTGAAACAAGCCGACCATTTCGCTGTAACGGTCGCCCTGCTCACGGTTCAAGACGACTTCACCGCAAGCAGGGCAAAAGTCACCCGTCACCAATGGGATTGTGGTGTTCTCGCCCTTGTAGGTGTAGGGCATGTCGCGCGTGTCGTGGATCAATTGCGCTGCGCCGCAGCATGGACATTTCATGGTCATAGCTCCTTGAAGGAAACGATCAACAGGTCATCAATGACGGTCAGTTTTAAGTACACCTCATCGCCGTTGGCTGTCTTGGCGCGGTACACGTCCTGCCAAACGCGATGATCGGCATGGGTCGTCATGCTCTTGTAGAAGTCGGTGGGTGTGAGTGCCAAGACAACGGCGCACATCCCAGCCAAGTCGTTGATGCCAAGCTCACGCGCCCCATTGAAGGCGCTCGCCGTGGCTCTGACCTGACCAGCTTCTATCAAAGATTTGACGTCTGGCAGCTTGCAGTGTGGGGTGCCTTTTTCCATGCAATTATTTTAACCTAAATGGTTTATTTGCTAAATAGGTTAATTGACGGAATTTTCGGTGGTTCTGACTTAACGCTGTTGCAGGGCCTATCCCTGCTCGCGCGGGGCAACTTCGCGGACATGACGTTATGGCGCTTTCCCCAAGGAAATATCGGGACGCCTTTGTTGTCAGCCACTTTTTTGCGGCGTTGCGTTGTGGGTTGTCAGCGCATCAAGCCGTCAGCCGCTCCAGCGCTTCACGGTATTTAGCGGCGGTGTTTTCTATCACCGACTGCGGCAGGCGCGGTGCGGGGGCGGTTTTGTTCCACGGCTTGCCGTTGACCTGCGC
>JAGNSH010000083.1 GCA_017988165.1 Giesbergeria sp.
TGCCGCCCGGCACCGGCGACATCCAACTGAGCCTCTCCCAGCGCGTGCCGATCACCGGTGCCGTCATCGTCACCACGCCGCAAGACATTGCCTTGCTGGACGCCAAAAAAGGCATTCAGATGTTTGAGAAGGTCGGCGTGCCGATTTTGGGCATCGTCGAAAACATGGCGGTGCATATCTGCACCAATTGCGGCCACGCCGAGCACATTTTTGGCGAAGGTGGCGGCCAGCGCATGGCGGCGGATTACAAAATGGACTACTTGGGCGCACTGCCGCTGGATATGCAAATCCGTCTGCAAGCCGACAGCGGCAAGCCCACCGTGGTGGCCGAACCCGACGGCAGCGTAGCGCAAATTTACAAGCAAGTGGCGCGCAGCGTGGCGGTGAAGATTGCCCAGCAGGCCAAGGACTTCTCGTCCAAGTTTCCGAGCATCAAGGTGTCGCAAGATACTTGAGGGCGGCCCAAAACAGGCTGTGCGGCAGTTTTTATGTCAAATCGACCTCTAGCCCTTTAGATTCCTGCGCTTTTAGCTATTATTTTTGATAAAAAAGCCTACAGGAGCGAAGAAGCTAGACGAGGCCAAGCCCGTGGGTAGCCTGCGGTGAACGTGCAATGGAGTGTCTGTGATGGTGACCGGTTTTGCTTGGTTGTTGGTGTTTCAATTAGCGGGAGAGGTCATCGTGCGCGCCTTGCAGCTGCCGGTGCCAGGGCCGGTGCTGGGAATGCTGCTACTGCTGCTGATGCTGATCTGGCGCGGTGGCCCCAGCCAAAACTTGCGCGATACGGGGCAGTCGCTGCTGAGCCATCTCTCACTGCTGTTTATTCCTGCGGGGGTCGGCATCATGGTGCATGGTCAGCGCATTGCCCAAGAGTGGCTGGCTTTGGTGGCCGCAGTGCTGTTGAGCACTGCGCTAGCGCTGGCCGCCACTGCGCTGGTGATGCGCGCCTGCCAAAGCCGGCACAAAGATCAGTGATCAATGATGCGCCTAGCCCCTATCAACGATATTTGGGTGTATCTGGCAGCCTCGCCGCTGCTGGGTTTGACCATCACTTTGCTGGCCTATGTGCTGGCCTTGGCAGTACACCAGCGCTATCGGCGCCATCCCCTGACCAACCCGGTGCTGCTGGCAGTGGTGCTGTTGGTGACGCTGTTGCTGTTGACCGACACACCTTATCCAAGCTATTTTGCCGGCGCCCAGTTTGTCCATTTTTTGCTTGGCCCGGCCACGGTCGCGCTGGCGATTCCGCTGTATGCGCAACTGGGCAGGGTGCGCGCTATGCGCTGGCCGGTGCTGCTGGGGCTGGCCGCTGGCGCGCTGACGGCGGTGGTTTCCGCCGTGGGCAGTGCGTGGCTGTTGGGGGCGAGTGTGCCAACGCAGCTGTCTTTGGCCCCCAAATCGGTGACCACGCCGATTGCTATGGCGGTGGCCGAGCGCATTGGCGGCATTGCCTCGCTGACTGCGGTGCTGGTCATCGTCACCGGCATTGTGGGCGCGGTGATAGCGCCAGCGCTGTTTCGGCTGCTACGCGTGCAAGACCATGCCATCCAAGGCTTTGCGTTGGGCGTCACGGCGCACGGCATAGGCACCGCACGCGCCTTGCAAATCAGCGAAGAAGCGGGGGCCTTTGCCGCGTTGGCCATGGGGCTCAACGGCGTTGTCACGGCGCTACTGCTGCCGGCTTTGTTTTCGGGCTGGCGCTAACCTATGTAAGGCTATTGGGGCAATCCCACCAGCGCCAGCGGCCTGAGGGTTTTCCATCATATGATGTGCGTCTTGCGCCGATTCCTTTGGGTCTATGGCGCTTTTCTCTGCTCCTCCATGTCTTCCTCTTTACCGTCCCACCCTGCCGCCCATTCTGCTGCGCTGGTCGAATTGCGCGACGTCTACTTCGGCTATGGCGAGCGTCCAGTGCTGCGTGGCCTGTCGATGACGGTGCCGCGCGGCAAAGTCACGGCCATCATGGGCGCCTCGGGCGGCGGCAAAACCACGGTGATGCGCCTGATTGGCGGCCAGCAACGCGCCCAGCAAGGCCAAGTGCTGTTTGACGGCCAAGACGTCGGCCAGATGGACACCGCCGCGCTCTACGCCGCCCGCCGGCGCATGGGGATGCTGTTTCAATACGGCGCGCTGTTCACCGACATGGATGTGTTTGAAAACGTCGCCTTTCCACTGCGCGAACACACCAATTTGCCCGAAGCGCTGGTGCGCGACATCGTGCTGATGAAGCTGCACGCCGTGGGCCTGCGCGGCGCGCGCGATTTGATGCCGGCGCAAATTTCGGGCGGCATGGCGCGGCGCGTGGCGCTGGCACGCTCGATGGCGCTGGACCCTGAACTGGTGATGTACGACGAACCGTTTGCCGGGCTGGATCCGATTTCGCTGGGCACCGCTGCCCAATTGATTCGCCAGTTGAACGACGCCATGGGGCTGACCACCATCTTGGTGTCGCACGATTTAGAGGCGACGTTTCGCTTGGCCGACCACGTCATCATTCTTGGCCCCGGCGTCATCGCCGCCCAAGGCACGCCGCAAGAGGTGCTGCAAAGCACCGACCCGTTGGTACACCAGTTTGTCAACGCTTTGCCGACCGGCCCGGTGCCATTCCATTACCCCGGCCCCGATGTTGCGCAAGACTTTGGTGGCTTGAGCGGAGGCACGCCATGAGCTGGTACAAACCCGCCGATGTCGGTTTTGCCGCGCGCGCGCAGTTGCTGGGCCTTGGCCAAGGGGCGCGTTTGTTTGCGCGGCTGCTGGCGCTGCTGCCAGCGACCTTGAAGCGCCCCGGCTTGGTGCGCGATCAAATCCATTTTTTGGGCAACTACTCGCTGGGCATCATTGCCGTGTCGGGCTTGTTTGTCGGCTTTGTCATGGCCTTGCAGGGCTACTACACGCTGCAAAGCTTTGGCTCGACCGAGGCGCTGGGCCAGCTGGTCGCGCTGAGTTTGCTGCGCGAACTCGGCCCGGTGATCACGGCGCTGTTGTTTGCCGGGCGTGCCGGCACGTCGCTGACGGCAGAAATTGGCCTGATGCGCGCGGGCGAACAGCTCAGCGCTATGGAAATGATGGCGGTCGACCCAGTGCAGCGCATTTTGGCGCCGCGTTTTTGGGCCGGCGTGGTGGCCATGCCGGTGCTGGCGGCGGTGTTCAGCGCCGTCGGCGTCATCGGTGGCTGGGTGGTGGCGGTGCCGATGATTGGCATCGACTCGGGCTCGTTTTGGAGCCAAATGCAGGGCGGCGTCGATGTGTTCAGCGACGTCGGCAACGGCATCATCAAAAGCGTGGTGTTTGGCGTGACGGTGACCTTTGTCGCGCTGCTGCAAGGCTTTACCGCCAAGCCCACGCCCGAGGGCGTCTCGCGCGCCACCACGCGCACGGTGGTGGTGGCCTCGTTGGCGGTGCTGGGGCTGGACTTCATCCTGACCGCTCTAATGTTCAGTATTTGACGCGGGCGCAGACGCCCACGGCACAAGGAAAAATCAACCATGCAACAGTCCAAAAATGATTTCTGGGTGGGCCTGTTTGTCATGCTCGGGGTGGTGGCGGTGGTGTTTTTGGCACTGCAATCGGCCAACTTATTGAGCCTCAATTTTCAGTCGGGCTACCGCGTCACGGCGCGCTTTGACAACATTGGCGGCTTAAAACCCAAAGCGGCGGTGCGCAGCGCTGGCGTGGTGGTCGGGCGCATCGAGTCCATCGCCTTTGACGACAAAATTTACCAAGCCCGCGTCACGCTGCTACTAGAAGAGCGCTATGTGTTTCCCAAAGACAGCTCACTCAAAATTTTGACCAGCGGCCTGCTGGGCGAGCAATACATTGGCATCGAAGCCGGTGCCGATGAGGCCAACTTAGCCGACGGCGACCGGGTGGTGGCAACCCAGTCGGCGGTAGTGCTTGAAAATCTCATCAGCCAATTCCTCTACAGCAAAGCGGCTGAAGGGCCCTCTTCCACGGACGACTCCAAATGACCTCCACTTCTTTTTTGCAGCGCCCCCATTGGGGCCGCGCCGCTACCGGTGCCGCACTGGCGCTGGCTTTGACCGGCTGCGCCACGGGCCCAGCCAACGACCCGTTTGAAAAATACAACCGTGGTACCACCGAGTTCAACGAGTCGCTCGACGCCATGGTGCTTAAACCCGTGGCCGAGACCTACCGCGAAGTCACGCCAGTGATGGTGCGCACCGGGGTGAGCAACTTTTTTGCCAACTTGGGCGATGTCTGGTCTTTCATCAACAACGTGCTGCAACTGCGCGCCGAGCCAGCCTTGAACAGCTTGGTGCGCTTTAACGTCAACACCATTTTTGGCTTGGGTGGCGTGCTCGATGTGGCCAGCGAAATGGGCGTCGACCGCTACAAACAAGACTTGGGCAAGACCTTGGGCTACTGGGGAGTGCCGACCGGGCCTTATTTGGTGCTGCCCATGCTCGGCCCGTCCACGGTGCGCGATGCACTGACGATACCGGTGCAATACAAGGCCGGCGTCATCGGCCATATTGATCCCCGCGCCACACGCAACGGCCTGTATGTGCTGGGTGCGATCGATGTGCGCTCAAACTTGCTGCGCGCCAGCTCCGTGCTGGACGGCGCGGCACTGGACAAATACAGCTTTATGCGCGACGCCTACATGAGTGTGCGCAGCCAAGGCAACGGCTGGACGCTCGAAGACGGTGCCGCCAGCGGCGCCACTGGCGCCAGTGACGGCACCTTGCCCAATGAGCCTTATTGACCGCTATCGGTCGTTTTTTAATTCAGGGTAATTTTGATGAACCGACGTTTTCTGGGCCGCATGGCGGCTGTTTTTGGTGCCGCGCTGTGGCTGGGCCTGTCGCTGCCAGCGCAGGCCGCAGACGAGGCGCCCGACGCCATGATGACGCGCCTGTCCAAGCAGGTGCTGGAGGCGCTGCGCACTGACAACAGCCTCAAAGACGGCGACTTGACCCAAGTGATTGCCTTGGTCGACCGGGTCATCATGCCCAACGTCAACTTTCGCCGCATGACGGCGGCGGCTGTCGGCCCAGCGTGGCGCCAAGCCAGCGCGGCGCAGCAGCAGCGCCTGCAAGACGAGTTCAAAACCCTGCTGGTGCGCACCTACGCCGGGGCGCTGGCACAGGTCAAAGACCAAACCATCACCATCAAGCCGCTGCGCGCCGCGCCCGAAGACAAAGACGTGCTGGTGCGCAGCGAAGTGCGTGGCAGGGGCGATCCCATCCAGCTGGACTACCGCCTTGAAAAAACCCCCAGCGTTGGCGCGGGCTGGAAAATCTACAACCTCAACGTGATGGGCGTGTGGCTGGTCGAGACCTACCGCAGCCAGTTTGCCCAGCAAATCAACAAAAGCGCCAACGTGCAACAAGGCTTAGACGAGTTGGCAGCCGCGCTGGCCGAGCGCAACCAAAGCAACGCGCACCAAAACTAAACACCCCTAAACACCCCTAAACACCCCCAAGACGCCCTGCCATGGTCACCCTCGCCCTGCCCGCCCAACTGACGCTGCGCCAAGCGCGCGCTGCACTAGAGGCGCTGCTGCAAACGCTGCGCGGGCAAACGCAAACGCACTGCGTGTGCGACGCCAGCGCGCTGCAAGTGTTTGACTCGTCGGCGCTGGCAGTGCTGCTCGAATGCCGCCGCCACGCGCTGGCCGCAGGCAAAACCTTTGCTGTGCAGGCTTTGCCGCCGGCGCTGGCCGGCATGGCCGCCTTGTACGGCGTGGCCGAGTTGCTGCCTGCAGCGGCATGAAAAGGTGTTTTGTTGCAGCGCAGCACTTGCACCCGGGCTGCACCGTAAAATAGTCGGCTCCCATGCCTGCTATATCTTTTCAAACGGTCTCTAAGACCTATTCCACGCCCCGTGGCCCGTTCTGCGCGCTAGACAAAGTCAGCTTGGACATCGAGCAAGGCGAGTTTTTTGGCCTGCTGGGGCCCAACGGCGCCGGCAAAACCACCATGATCAGCATCCTTGCCGGCTTGGCGCGCGCCACGGCAGGCCGCGTGCTGGTGCAAGGCAGCGACGTGCAAACCGACTACGCCGCCGCCCGGCGCAAACTGGGCATCGTGCCGCAAGAGCTGGTGTTTGACCCCTTCTTTAGCGTGCGCGAGGCGCTGCGCTTTCAGTCGGGCTACTTCGGCATCCCAAAAAATGACGACTGGATTGACGAACTGCTGCACAACCTGGGCCTGTCTGACAAGACCAACGCCAATATGCGCCAGCTCTCTGGCGGCATGAAACGGCGCGTGCTGGTCGCCTTGGCGCTGGTTCACAAGCCGCCGATCATCGTGCTCGATGAACCCACCGCTGGCGTCGATGTCGAATTGCGCCAAACGCTGTGGCAGTTCATTGCTGGCCTGAACAAAGCCGGCAGCACCGTGCTGCTGACCACCCATTACCTTGAAGAAGCCGAAGCCCTGTGCGGGCGCATTGCCATGCTCAAGCGCGGGCGCGTGGTGGCGCTGGACAAGACGTCCGAATTGCTCAAAGCCGCTTCGGGCAACGTGCTGGTGTTCAAAACCGACAGCCCACTGCCGCCCGAGATTGCCGCCCAAGCGCGCGTCACGGGCCGCGTGGTGCAACTGGCGACGCAAGACAGCCACGACATCGAGCGCCACTTGGCCGCGCTGCGCGAGGCCGGGGTCGATGTGCAAGACATTGAAATTCGCCGCGCCGATTTAGAAGACGTGTTTTTGCGCGTCATGGCTGCCGCTACGGCGCAGGACACGCCATGACCGGCTGGCAAATGCTGTTTTACAAAGAGGTGCTGCGCTTTTGGAAAGTCGGCATCCAAACCGTCGCTGCGCCGGTCATCACCGCCATGCTGTACCTGTTGATTTTTGGCCACGTGCTCAAAGACCATGTGCAGGTCTATGACGGCGTGGGCTACGTTGCCTTTTTGGTGCCCGGCTTGGTGATGATGAGCGTGCTGCAAAACGCCTTTGCCAACAGCTCGTCAAGCATGGTGCAAAGCAAAATCATGGGCAGTTTGGTGTTTTTGCTGCTGACGCCGCTGTCGCACCGGGCGTGGTTTGTCGCCTACGTTGGCGCCTCGGTGCTGCGCGGGCTGGTGGTGGGCTTGGGCGTGTTTTTAATCACCTTGGGCTTTACTGCACCGCAGTTTGCCGCGCCGCTGTGGAGCCTGGCGTTTATCGTGCTGGGCGCGACGCTGTTGGCCACGCTGGGGCTGATTGCCGGCCTGTGGGCCGACAAATTCGACCAGATGGCGACGTTCCAAAACTTCATCATCGTGCCGCTGACGTTTTTGTCGGGCGTGTTTTATTCCATCCAGTCGCTGCCGCCGTTTTGGCGCGCCGTCAGCCATTTAAATCCGTTTTTCTACATGGTGGACGGTTTTCGCTACGGCTTTTTTGGCCAGAGCGACACCTCGCCGTGGCTCAGTTTGGGCATTGTGGCCGGGGCTTTGCTGCTGGTCAGCGCGCTGGCTTTGTACTTGCTGCGCACCGGCTACAAACTGCGCTCTTAACGCTCCCTTGGCGCCTGCCAGTTAGCACGCCTGCTATTTTTTTAGGACTATTGCCATGAACGCCGAACAAATCCAGCACCTCATCAGCACCGGCCTGGCCTGTGACTACATCACCCTAGAAGGCGATGGCCGCCACTGGTACGCCACCATCGTTTCGGCCGAATTTGACGGCAAGCGCCCCATTGCCCGCCACCAAATGGTCTACGCCACGCTGGGCAGCAAGATGGCCACCGACGAAGTCCACGCGCTGTCGATGAAGACCTTTACCCCCGCCGAATGGGCCGCGCAAACCCAGCGCTAAGGGGCGGCATACATTGGGTGGAATTCACTCATATTTTAATAGCTACTAGCGCTTACTGCATAAGGGCTAGAGGCCGATTTGGCTCTTAATTAACTTCCCCCTTCACTTTGAGACTGCCTGCTATGGACAAACTCCTCATTCGCGGAGGTCGGCCGCTGCACGGCGACATCGCCATCTCGGGCGCCAAAAACGCCGCCCTGCCTGAGCTGTGCGCCGCGCTGCTGACGCCCGAGCCGGTGGTGCTGCACAACGTGCCGCGCCTGCAAGACGTGGCCACCATGCTCAAGCTGATCCGCAACATGGGCGTGACGGCTGAGCATGGCGACAACGGCACCGTCCGCCTCAACGCTGGCCCGCTGCACACGCCCGAGGCGCCGTATGAGCTGGTGAAAACCATGCGCGCTTCGGTGTTGGCGCTGGGGCCGCTGTTGGCGCGCTTTGGCCATGCACGGGTGTCGCTGCCGGGCGGCTGCGCCATTGGCTCACGCCCGGTGGACCAGCACATCAAAGGCCTGCAAGCGATGGGCGCGGACATCGTCGTCGAGCACGGCTACATGCTTGCCACGCTGGCGGCGGGGCGCACGCGCTTGAAAGGCGCGCGCATCACCACCGACATGGTGACGGTGACCGGCACCGAAAACTTCCTCATGGCCGCCACGCTGGCCGAGGGCGAAACCCTCCTCGAAAACGCCGCCCAAGAGCCAGAAATTGCCGACTTGGCCGAGATGCTGATTGCCATGGGCGCGCGCATCGAAGGCCACGGCAGCAGCCGCATCCGCATCCAAGGCGTTGAAAA
>JAGNSH010000235.1 GCA_017988165.1 Giesbergeria sp.
TGCATACACCTGTTGGCCAGAACGCAGCGGCTTGTCGATGACGAGGGTGCCAAACGCTTGTGTTGCGCCTTCGGGTAGCGGCTGATTCTCGGGCGGCTCGGCGGCTTGTGCCGGCTCGGCGTAGGCTGCTGGTGTGGATGTTGGTGTTGGCGCTTCGGTGCGATCAGCACGATCTGGGCGAGTAGCGGCCACTTCAGGTGCTGTGGTCAGGCCCGCTGCCAAGGCGGCCTCCATTTGCGCGGCGTTGCCACCGCGCACCGCCACTGGCACGGTGCGGTGGCTGCGCAGCAAGGCCATGACGGCCAGAAAATCGATGGGATTGCCATCCTCGCGCACCGGGCTGAGGTCGATCAGCACCGGGTCGTTGTCGAAAAATCCCGGCGCTTCGGCCATGCGCAACGCCAACTCCGCCGTCAGCACGGCGGTGTTTGTCGTCTTAAGCACCACTGCGACCACGGGCAGTGAGGCGCTCTTGAGATCAAAGCTAGTACGGGCAGTGCGCACAGTTTCAATGGCCATGGGATTGGAGAACGTCAAAGCTGCAAAGTGTACCGTGGCCCGTACTGGGCGTGTCTCTGAACGCATCTCTGAACGCATCTCTGAACGTATCTTGGCTGGCGCGCATTTACCATACGCGACCTATCACCACCGAGAAACACCCATGGCCTTTATGTCCTGGAGAGAGAAAAGTGCCGACGCGCTACAGCACGGCGGCGTCATTGGCCCGGACGAGCGCTTGCCTTGGCCGCAAACCGGCGCTATGGGCGTGCAACACGTCATTGCCATGTTTGGCTCGACGGTGCTGGCACCCATCTTGATGGGGTTCGATCCCAACTTGGCGATTTTGATGAGCGGCATCGGCACGCTGATTTTCTTTGTCATCACCGGCGGCAAAGTGCCAAGCTATTTGGGTTCGAGCTTTGCCTTTATCGGCGTGGTGATTGCCGCCACCGGCTATGCCGGCAAGGGCGCCAACGCCAACATTGGCTTGGCGCTGGGCGGCATCATTGCCTGCGGCGCGCTCTACACGCTGGTCGGCATCGTTGTGCAGCTGGTCGGCACGCGCTGGATTGAGCGCTTTATGCCGCCGGTGGTGACGGGCTCGGTGGTGGCGGTGATTGGCCTGAACTTGGCCGGCATTCCCATCAAAAACATGGCCGCCAGCAACTTTGACAGCTGGATGCAGGTGCTGACCTTTGTCAGTGTCGGCCTGGTGGCGGTGCTGACGCGCGGAATGTTGCAGCGCTTGCTGATTTTGATTGGCCTGATCGTCTCCAGCCTGCTGTATGCGCTGCTGACCAACGGCCTGGGGCTGGGCAAAGCGCTGGATGTATCGGGCGTGCTGGCGGCGCCGTGGCTGGGGCTGCCGGGCTTTGCTGCGCCGGTATTCAGCGCGCCAGCAATGCTGCTGATCGCCCCGGTGGTCATCATTTTGGTGGCTGAAAATCTGGGCCACATTAAGGCGGTGACGGCCATGACCGGCAAAAACCTCGACCAGTACATGGGCCGCGCCTTCATTGGCGACGGCATTGCCACCATGGTCAGTGGCAGCGCTGGCGGCACCGGCGTGACCACCTACGCCGAAAACATCGGCGTGATGGCCGCGACCAAAATTTATTCCACCGCGGTGTTTTTTGTTGCTGCGCTGATCGCCGTGCTGCTGGGCTTTTCGCCCAAGTTTGGCGCGGTGATTCAGGCGATTCCGCTGCCGGTGATGGGCGGCGTCTCCATCGTGGTGTTTGGCCTGATTGCCGTGGCCGGGGCGCGCATTTGGGTGGACAACAAGGTGGATTTTTCGCTGAACAAAAACCTCATCGTCGCTGCCATCACTTTGATTTTGGGCACCGGCGACTTCACGCTGAAATTTGGCCAGTTTGCGCTGGGCGGCATTGGTACGGCGACGTTTGGCGCTATCTTTTTGTACGCGCTGCTTGACCGTAAAGATTGATCGCAAGCAAGGCCGTTGCAGCGACACTAGGGTTTACCCTAGGATTGGCGCGCTGCCCGGATAAGATTCAAACTTGTCTGACGGTAGCGTCGCCGCACCGCCCTTTGCTTTGTTGATGGAGTTTTTCTATGTCCCTTGCCGATCGCGTCTTACACCCCGCCCTTCTTGAGCGCGTCATGTCAGCCGACGCGGCTGCCGCTTTGATTCCTGCCGGTGCCAATGTCGGCATGAGCGGCTTTACCGGTGCGGGCTACCCCAAGGCGGTGCCGCTGGCGCTGGCGCGGCGCATTGAGCAGCAACACGCCGAGGGCAAGCCGTTCAAAATTGGTCTGTGGACCGGCGCATCTACCGCCCCGGAGCTGGACGGCGCACTGGCCAAGGTCGGCGGCATTGATATGCGCATGCCCTACCAGTCCGACCCGGCGTGCCGCGAGCGCATCAACGCCGGCACCATGCAGTACATGGACATCCACCTGTCGCACATGGCGCAGTTTGTTTGGTTTGGCTTTTTGGGTCATTTGGATGTGGCGCTGATCGAGGTGGCTGGCGTGCTGCCCGACGGGCGTTTGATTCCGTCGTCGTCGATTGGCAACAACAAAACCTGGCTAGAGCAGGCCGACAAAATCATCCTGGAAGTCAACGACCTGCAAAGCTTGGCGCTGGAAGGGATGCACGACATTTATTACGGCACCGACCGCCCGCCGCACCGCAAGCCGATTCCATTGACCGAACCCAACGAGCGCATTGGCGAGCCGTACCTGCGCTGCGACCTGAGCAAGGTGATTGCCGTCGTCCACACCAGCCAAAGCGACCGCAACTCGCGCTTTGCTGCGCCGGACGAGGTGTCCAGCCAGATTGCCG
>JAGNSH010000236.1 GCA_017988165.1 Giesbergeria sp.
GATGGCTTTGTGGAGATTTGTGTGCGCAAACTGCCCGGTGGTCTGTGCTCGGAGTTTCTGCACAGCTTGCCGCTGGGCGGGCGCATGGAGGCGTTTATCCAGCGGCACCCCGACTTTCGACCGGCTGGCGGCAAGGCGCCGGTGATTTTGATTGGCTCGGGCACCGGCATTGGGCCGTTGGCCGGGTTTATCCGCAACAACACCGGCAAACACCCGATGTATTTGTATTGGGGCGGGCGCGACCCGGCCTCTGACTTTTTGTACCAGCCCGAACTGAACGCCTATTTGGCCGATGGCCGTTTGACGGGTTTGCACGCGGCGTTTTCGCGCGTGCAGGACGGTGCCTATGTGCAAGACCGCGTGCTGGACAATGCCGTGCAATTGCGCCAGCTGCTGCAAAGCGATGGCCAAGTGCTGGTGTGCGGCAGCCGGGCGATGGCGAAAAACATTGCACAGGCGCTGGACGAGGTGCTGTCGCCCTCGGGCTTGAGCGTGGCCGCCCTCAAAGCGCAAGGACGTTACCGTGAAGATGTCTTCTGAAGCCCCCTTGCAGCGCCACGCGCTGAACGGCGAAACGATGGGCACGCGCTACAGCGCCGTGTTTTTTGCACCCGCTGGCATCGACTTGGGCGCTATCGGCGCGGCGCTGTTTGCTGGCGTTGACCGGGTGGACTGCCAAATGTCGACGTGGAAAGCCGACTCTGACCTGAGCCGCCTGAACGCTGCGCCGCTGCAGCAGTGGCAGCCGGTGCCGCCGCAGTTGTGGACGGTGCTGGATGCGGCCCTGCGCGTCGGGCGCGAGTCGGGCGGCGCGTTTGATATTGGCGTGGGCGATGTGGTCAACGCTTGGGGTTTTGGCTCGGCAGCACCACAGCCCAATGCGCAGCAGATTCGCGCCTTGGGCCAGCGCAGCCACCGCCCCGCCAGCGATTTGCTAGAAATGGATGCAGCACAGCAACGCGTGCGCAAGCAAGGCGCGCTGGCGCTGGACTTGTCGGGCATTGCCAAGGGCTACGGCGTGGACGCGCTGGCGCACTGCTTGGACGGCTTTGGCGTCCGGCATTATTTGGTCGGCATTGATGGCGAAATGCGCGCCAAAGGCAGCAAGCCCGGCGGCCAAGCGTGGGCCGTGGCCATCGAAAAACCGCTGCGCCACCTGCGCGACGTGATGGGCGTGATGGAGCTGGCCGATGCCGCCATTGCCACCTCGGGCGACTACCGCCATTGGTTTGAACTGGCGGGTCAGCACTACGCCCACACCATCCACCCGGCCAGCGGGCGACCGCTGGACAACCGCTTGGCCTCGGTCACGGTGGTGATGCCGTCGTGCATGCTGGCCGACGCGTGGGCCACCGCTTTGCTGGTGCTGGGCGCGCCGGCAGCCACCGAGCTGGCGCAGCAGCGGGGTATGACGGCGCTGCTGGTGTTGCGCAATTTGAGCGATGCGGGCGATGCGTTCGAGCAAATCTCCCTCGTCGATGGCGTGTTGCAGCCGTAGCAGCCCGTTGTTTTTATGCTGTTTTCGGCCTCTAGCCCTTTAAACACGTGCGCTAGCAGCTATCAATTTTTCAAGCGCCAATCGCAAACACTGCCGGCGTGTTTTTGTCCGGCCCGCCGGGTTTTTGTCGCCACTGCTGCACGCTTTGGCTGCGCGTGGCGCTGCTGGTCAGGGTCAGGCCGCTGCTGACCGACAGGCGGGTGTTTGGGTGGAGCGTTTGCAGCAAGGCTTGCAGCAAAGCGGCGTTGCGGTAGGGCGTCTCGATAAACAACTGGGTCTGGCCGGTTTTCAGCGCCAGCGCTTCGAGGGCGCGGATGCGCTGGGCGCGCTCGTCGCTGCCCTGCGGCAAATAGCCGACAAAGGCGAAGTTTTGCCCGCTCAGGCCGCTGGCGGCCAAGGCCAGCAGCAGCGACACCGGCCCCACCAGCGGCACCACCGCAATGCCCAGCGCGTGCGCGGCGCGCACCACCGAGCTGCCGGGGTCGGCCACGGCGGGCATACCGGCCTCGCTGACCAAGCCGATGTCGTGCCCGGCCAGCGCGGCCGCCAGCAGCGGGCGCGCGTCAAAGACTGCCGAGCCTTTGCCGCCGTGGTCGCCCTTTTTGTGTACTTCGCGCGGCAGCTCGGTGATGGTTTGCTCTTGCAGCGGCAAGGCCAGCGGGTGCAGCGCATCGACACGCTTTAAATAGGCGCGGGCGCTCTTGGCGTTTTCGCAGACCCAGTGCGTCAGGCGCGCCGCTGTGGTCAGCGTGCCCTCGGGCAGCGATTCTTGCAGCGGCATATGCACATCGCAGCCAAAGTCCAGCGGCGCGGGCACCAAATACAGCGTGCCCAATTTTTTATTGGTCGAGGCGTTGATGGCATTCATGGCAGCACCAATCCCGCAGCGCGCAGCATGCGGCAGGTGCGAATCAGCGGCAGGCCAATCAGCGCGGTGGGGTCGTCGCTGTCGATGGCGTCGAGCAGGCTGATGCCCAAGCCCTCGCTTTTGGCGCTGCCGGCGCAGTCGTAGGGCTGCTCGGCACGCAGGTAGCGTTCGATTTCAGCGTCCGACAGCTCACGAAAGCGCACGACGACGGGGGCTAAATCCACTTGCTCAAAGCCGGTTTCGGGGCACACCACGGCGACTGCCGTTTGAAAGATGACGCTGTGGCCGCGCATTTGGCGCAGTTGCGCCGTAGCGCGCTCGTGCGTGCCGGGCTTGCCCAGCGGCTGGCGGCCAAGTCGGCCACTTGGTCGGAGCCGATGACGACAGCGCCCGGGTGCTGCGCGGCCACCGCATGGGCTTTGGCCAGCGCCAGGCGCAGG
>JAGNSH010000237.1 GCA_017988165.1 Giesbergeria sp.
TGTATTTGAAGCGGTTGCTGGTCGGCGGTTTTGAGCGCGTGTTCGAGATCAACCGCAACTTCCGCAACGAAGGCATCTCGGTGCGCCACAACCCCGAGTTCACCATGATGGAGTTCTACGCGGCCTACTGGAACTACCTCGATTTGATGGACTTCACCGAAACGCTGATCCGCGACGCCGCCATGCAAGCCACCGGCGCGCTGCAACTGAGCTACCAAGGCCGCCCGGTGGATTTGAGCCAGCCGTTTGCCCGCCTGACCATTCGCGAAGCCATTGCCCACCACACCGACGCCGGCGCCCACATGGACGACGCCGCGTGGCTAATGAATGCGCTGAAAAAACTCGGCATGACCGAAGCCAAAAACAAGCTGTCTGGGCGCACCTTGGCCAGCCTGCAAGTGCTGTACTTTGAAGAAACCGTCGAAGAAAAGCTGTGGCAGCCAACTTTCATCATGGAGCACCCGACCGAAATCAGTCCGCTGGCGCGCGCCAACGACGCCAGACCCGAAGTCACCGAGCGCTTTGAGCTCTACATCACCGGGCGCGAGTTTGGCAACGGCTTTAGCGAACTCAACGACGCCGAAGACCAAGTAGCACGTTTTCAGGCGCAAGTCACGGCCAAAGACGGCGGCGACGACGAAGCCATGTACTTTGACCACGACTTTGTGCGCGCGCTCGAATACGGTATGCCCCCGGCCGGCGGCTGCGGCATTGGCATCGACCGCCTGATGATGCTGTTGACCGACAGCGCCAGCATCCGCGACGTGATTTTGTTTCCGGCGCTGCGCCGCGAAGCCTGAGCTACAGCTCTGACTGTCACTGCCGCATCTCCACATCTCCACATCTCCCCATGACCATCAGCGCTGCCTGCCTGGCCTCCGAAGCCTTGGCACAAGAGCCGCCCCACACCAGCGCCTTCAAAGTGCTGGTGGTCGAGGATCAAAAAGCCGTGCGTGCGGTATTGGTGGCGCAGTTGCGCCACGCCGGCGTACCCCATGTGCTGGAAGCCGGCGACGGCAACAGCGCGCTAGAGCTGTTCACCCAGCACCGGCCCGACTTGGTGCTGCTGGACATCAAACTGCCGGGCAAAGATGGTTATTGGGTGGCGCAGCAAATGCGCAGCGCCGAGCCGGGCGACTGGACGCCCATCATCTTTTTGTCGGGACTGGACAGCGACTTGAACGTCTGGCGCGGCATCGAGGCCGGAGGCGACGACTATTTGGTCAAACCGGTCAAGCCCATCGTGCTGGTCGCCAAGCTGCGCGCCATGCGCCGCTTGCTGGATATGCGCCGGCGCTTGGTCGGCCTGACGCAAGAGCTACACACCGCCAACCAGCGCCTCAACGCCATGGTCGAGGTCGATGCGCTGACGGGCCTGATCAACCGGCGCGGTTTTGACCGCCTGCTGTACCAAGAAATTTTGGCGGCACGGCGCGATGGCACGCCATTGACGCTGATGCTGTGCGACTTGGATCACTTCAAGCGCTACAACGACTCGCTGGGCCATCTGCAAGGCGATGCCTGCCTGCGCGAGATTGGCCGCCTGCTGCGCGAAGTGTGCGTGCGCCCGCGCGATATGGCGACACGCTACGGCGGCGAAGAATTTGCACTGATCCTGCCCAACACCCCGCGCTCGGGCGCCATGACGTTTGCGCGGGCGCTGTGCAAGATGCTCGACGTGCGGGCCATTGCGCACCCCGACTCGCCTTTAAGCAGCTTGCTGACTATTTCGGGCGGCATCACCACCTGCGTGCCCGACAGCAATACCAGCGCTGAGAGCCTGATCATGCGCGCCGACGAAGCGCTCTACGCCGCCAAAGCGCACGGGCGCAACCGCTTTTTTAGCTTTGAGATGCAGCTAGACACCCTAGAGCAGCGGCCCCACCACTAAAGGCGCCGGCGATGAATTGGAAGATGAAGCGTTCGCTAAAGTTTTACATCCCCGAATGGGCGCAAGACTGGCTCGACATCATTGTTCCGGGCCTGCAAATTTTGCTGATCGTGCTGGCAGCGATGCTGCTGCAACACGTGCTGCGGCGCATCGTCAAGCGCGCCGGCCAACATTACCAACTGCCGCACGAGCTGCTGGTGCCGCTGCGCGGCCTGTTGCGCTGGACTATCGTCATCAGCGCGCTGCTGCTGATACTGGAGAGGCTGGGCGTTTCGGCCACGGTGCTGTGGACGGCCTTTACCGGCTTTGCCACCGTCGGCGCGGTGGCGTTTTTTGCCGCCTGGAGCGTGCTGTCGAACCTGTTTTGTGCGCTGCTGATTTTTACCGTCGGGCCGTTTCGCGTCGGCGACACGATTGAGCTGCTCGATACCGCCGAAAAGCCCGGCGCGCGCGGGCGCGTGCTGGACATCAACTTGCTCTACACCACGCTAGAAGACAGCACCGTGGGCGCTGCCGGCTCGCTGCTGCAAATCCCCAATGCGCTGATTTTTCAGCGCGTGGTGCGCCGCTGGAAAATTGGCCAAGAAGTGCCTGCGCTGGCACCGGCTGAACTCGAAACCCCGGTCACACCCGTCACGCCAGAGCCGCCACCGGCCTAAAGCATCGGCTTAATTCGCCGGCGCTTTGGCTGCAGCTTTAGCCGGAGTTTTTGCTGCATCCTTCTTGGCTGCAGCTTTGGTTGAGGCTTTGGCTTTGGCCTTGGCTGGAGCTTTAGCAGCCGCTTTAACGCGGGCTTTGGCCGGTGCGGCCATCACTGGTTTAGGGTGGCGAATGCAGTAGTAATAGGCATTGCTGCCAAGGGGATTGAGGTTGGGGCGAATGCGGCTCTCCAACTGCGGCTCAGACGAGTAG
>JAGNSH010000238.1 GCA_017988165.1 Giesbergeria sp.
ACCGAATACGGCGTGGCGCAGCTGCGCGGCAAGTCGGCCGGCCAGCGCGCGCGCGAGCTGATTGGCATTGCGCACCCGTCGTTCCGCGCCGAGCTGACGGCGCAGGCCAAAAACATGAACTTGCTGTGAACTTGCCGTAAACACTGGCCCTCTACCGTGAGAGCCTTTAAGCTGATGGCTTGGGCTCTCTCTCCCATCTTTCCCTCTCCACTACCTAAAGGAAGCACCATGGACACGTCTATGACCAACAGCATCGTCAGCACGGCCACGGCAATGGCCAGCAAAAGCAGCTCGGACGCCCTCAACATCCGCGTGCTGAAAAAAGCCTTGGACATCCAAGCCGACACAGCCGCCACCATGATTGCCGCCCTGCCCCAGCCGCCCAAAGTCGAGGCGCTGGCCACCTCGGGCAGCCTGGGCACGCAGCTCAACACCTTCGCCTAAACGGCCGACGTGGGCCACGATGCGGACAACGCCGCCACCGCCGCCGCCCACGCCTTCATAGCGCGCTGGCAAGGCACCAGCGCCAGCGAACTGGCCAAATCGCTCGAAAACCCCAAATTTGAGCCAAATCGGCCTCTAGCCCTTACGCAGCCTGCGGTGATAGCTTCTGAAACCATAGCGGCTTACCTGACCCGCTGACTGTTTTGTATGTTTGCCGAAGACGTCGAACTGCTGCCCAAAGACGCCTTTCAGCAACTGCTGCAAACCCACCGCAACGACCCAAGTCGAACCCGCCATCTTCGGCACGCTGCTAAAGCGCGGCATTGAGCTGAACGCACACGCCAGCAGCGACGACATCCTGACACGCTTGGTGCAGCTCAACACCGAGCGCACCGCCGAAGAAGCCCAAGGGCGGGGGTGAGGGCTAAATCGGTAACTTGGCAACTTGGTAGGTCGGATTAGCGCAGCGTAATCCGACGCTAATGGGCAGCACACCACTGCTAATTTTGGGGCGTCGGGTTACGCTGCGCTAACCCGACCTACAAGCAAAAATCATAGCTGCAACCGCAAGCAGCACAAGGGCTGCAGCCTGATCACGTACTTAATTGGAATCTGACCCCGAATATCTGACCCCGAATATCTCGGAATCTGCCTCACGCTGCCTCAATCGCCGGGGTGCGGTAGGCCAGCCATGCCAAGCTGGCCGTCAGCAGCGCCATGCCGACGCAAAACGTGACGATAGCCAAGGGCAGGCCGATGTGGTCAGACAGCCAGCCCACGCCCAAAATCGGCGCGGTGGTGCCGATGTAGCCAACCACCAAGTAACTTGACAACAAGCCGGCGCGGTTGTCCGGGCGTGCCACTTTGTTGACCACCGCAATGCCAGCCAAGTTGGTCAGGCCGTGGCCGGCGGCGGTGGTCAGCACGCTGAAAATAAACAGCAGCGGCCAGTTGGTGTAGGTGGTGGCCATCAGCCACAGGTTGCCCACCGCCAGCAGGCACAAGCCCCACACAAGGCAGGTTTTGGTGTGGATGGGCCGGGCCAGCCACTGCACGCCCGCCGATAAAAACAAAATCATGGCTATCGACATACCGCTGACGGCTGGCCCATGCCACGGCAGCATTTGCCCCATAAAGCTCGGTGCCAGCGAGGCGTACAGGCCAAAAATGCCAAAGGTACTGAAGGCGCCCAAGCTGGCAATAAAAAATGGCCGCCGCAGTGCCGGTTGCGGCAAGGTGATGCGCGGCAGCCAGTTGCGCAGCGACTGTGCGGCGCTGGCAGTCGCCGCCTTGCTGGGAATTTGCACTTGGTACAGCGCATACACCGCCAGCACGCCCAGCAGCACGCTGGGCACATAGGCGCTGACCAGCGGCTGCGCCAGCCACTGCGCCAGCACCCCGCCCACCAGCGGCCCCAGACCAAAGCCCAGCGACATGGCAAAGCTGGTCATGGCCGAGGCGTGTTGCACGCTGGCGCTGCGGCTCAGTTGCGTCAGGCCCATCGAGGCTGAGGTGGTGATCATTCCCGAGGCGATGCCAATCGCCACCCGGCTGATGACAAACGACGGCACGTTCCACGCCAGCGCCGACAGCAGCACCCCGGCAGTGACCAGCATCAGGCCACTGCGCAGCACCGGCAAAAAGCCAAAGCGGTCGCTCAGACGGCCCAAAAACAGCAAGCTGGCCAGGGCGCCGAGCATATAAGCGACATAAATGCCGGTGATGTGGCTGGGCAACAAGCCCCAGCGCGCTTGGTATAGCGGGTACAGCGGGCTGGCCAAAGCGGTGCCCATGACGCCGACGCACATTGCAAAACAAACCCAAGCAAAGGGCGGCCATTGGCGTTGCATACCGATTCCAAATCAAAAAAGAGAGCTATTAGCGCACGTATTTAAACACTTTCAGCTACAAAACAAGCTGAAATGACGGTATATCAAGCGCTTGCAGCTATGCTTTTTAGGCGCGGCCAAGTGCCATCTCAACACCCCGGTTGGCCAGCTCGTCGGCGCGCTCGTTGCCCGGCTCGCCCGAATGGCCTTTGACCCAGCGCCAGTCAATGCGGTGGCCGCCGCTCTGGACCAGCGCATCCAGGCGCTGCCACAGTTCGACGTTTTTGACCGGCTGCTTGGCCGCAGTGCGCCAGCCGCGCGCTTTCCAGCCGTGGATCCATTCGGTGATGCCTTTGCGCACGTATTCGCTGTCCAAAAACAAGGTGACGGCGCAGGGGCGTTTCAGCGCGGTCAGCGCCTCGATGACGGCGGTCAGCTCCATGCGGTTGTTGGTGGTGCCCAGCTCGCCGCCGCACAGCTCTTTTTCGACCGCGCCCGAGCGCAGCAGCACGCCCCAGCCGCCGG
>JAGNSH010000084.1 GCA_017988165.1 Giesbergeria sp.
TGTCGCCCATGCGGCGCATTTGCGTGGTGATGGTGTTGCCGGACTGCTCTTTCCATTCCCAGACTTTGGAGATGAAATTTTTGCGCGCCTCGGGCGGCGTCGCGCCCATGTCGTGGCGGCTGATGCCCTGCTCTTGCAACTGGCGCTCCACCACGATTTGCGTGGCAATGCCGGCGTGGTCGGTGCCGGGCACCCAGACGGTGTTGTCGCCCTTCATGCGGTGGTAGCGCGTCAGGCTGTCCATGATGGTTTGGTTGAACGCATGGCCCATGTGCAGCGTGCCGGTGACGTTGGGCGGCGGCAGTTGCACGGCAAACGACGCGGCATCTGCCTGCGCCACGCCCGTGCCGCGCACGCCAGCGGCGCCGTAGCCGCGCTTTTCCCACTCTGGCCCCCAGTGGGCTTCCAGCGCGGCGGGTTCAAACGATTTGGACAGGCTGGCAAGGCCGGGTTGGGCAAGGGTGTCGCTCATGGCAGTAGGAAATTTGGGGTTGGCAGATAGGAAGGGACAAACAAAAACGGCACCCCAAAAGGATGCCGTGGTGTGTGTCGGGCGCGAGGATGCGCCGATTTTAGCGGGCGGTGTTTATTGCTTGACCGCTTCGACCTGCACCACCAAGCGCACGTTTTTGGCAAAGCCCCAATCGACGCCGTAGTTCATGCCCCACTGGGTGCGGTCGATGGTGGCTTCAAAGTCGCCGCCGCAGACTTCGCGCTTGAGCATCGGGTGGTTGTAGCAAGCGAACTGGTTGGCCTTGAGGGTGACCGGCCCGGTTTTGCCCAGCAGCGTCAGCTGACCGGCCACGCTGGTGACTTTGTCGCCGTCAAAGTTGAACTTGTCAGAGACAAAGCGCAGCGTGGGGTACTGCGCTGCGTTAAACAAATCGGCACCTTGCAGGTGCTTGTCAAACGCTGGCGTGCCGGTGCTGATGGAGCTGGCTTCAAAGCTGATATCGACCTTGCCGGTTTTGCCGGCTTTATCAAACTGCACGGTGCCTTCTTTTTTCTCAAAACGACCACGGTTGACCGACGCGCCAAAGTGGTTGATTTCAAAGGTCACAAAGGTGTGCGTTGGCTCGACAGCGTATTCGTTGGGGGTGGCCGCTTGGGCAGCACCGGCCAGCAAAGTGGCGGCGGCGAGGGCGAAAAGGGTTTTGCGCATGGAAAGAGGTTCCTACAAAAGGGTGGGTAAAAAAAGGATGCAGTGGGATGCAGTGAGATGCCGTTAGAGCTTGCCAACGCCGGTCAGCGCCAGCTTGAATTTGATTTGCACATCGTTGGCCACCATCGAGGTGTCGGCCCATTCGTTTTCGCCAATTTTGTAAGTCAGGCGCTGAATAGTCAGCGTGCCGGTGGCGGTGGTGTTGGCACCGCTTTGCACCACGGTGACCGGGGCCACCACGTCGCGCGCGGTGCCTTTGATGCTGAGTTTGCCAGCCACTTCGTACTTGCCGCCGCCGAGGGCTTTGATGCTGCTCGACTGGAAAGTGGCCTGCGGAAACTTGGGCACGTTGAACCACGTCGCCTTGGGCATTTCGGCATCGGTCTCAGGCGCATCGAAGGTGGCGCTGCCGGTGTCGACATTCAGCGTGATGTGGCTGGTGGCCAGTTGCGCTGGGTTGAAGACCACTTGCGCCTCAAATTTTTTGAAGTGGCCTTCCAGCGGCACCCCCATTTGTTTGGTGACAAAGCTGATGTGACTGTCCGCCGGCACCAGCTTTTGCTGCGCCAGCGCCGGTGCCACGCCCAGCAAAGAGGCGCTGGCCAGCAGCAGGACGGAGACGATGGAAGAGGTTTTCATGGGAGCTTTCAAAAAAATGGAAACGGGCTTGGGCAGGCTGGCCAGGTTCAGCCGCGCAGTGACATCCGCGCCAGCAGGCCGTCGCGGTCAACCCAGTGGTGTTTCAAGGCGGCGCCAATGTGCAGCAGCGCCAAAGCAGCCAAGGCGACAGCACCTATTTTGTGGAATGGCTTGATGCTGGCGGCCAGTTCTTTGCTGACCGGCACAAAGTCGGGCAATTGCCACAAGCCCAAGAAAACCACCGGAAAACCAGCGGCCGAGCTGTAGGCCCAGCCTATCAGCGGCACGGCGACAAACAGCAGGTACATCACATGGTGCGTGCCGTGGTGCGCCGCCTTTTGCCAGCCGGGCATGGCCTGCTGCATGGCGGCGGGCAAGGCGGGCGGGCGGTGCGTCAAGCGCCACAGCAAGCGCAGCAGCGACAGCCCCAAAAACGCCATGCCAGCCCACTTATGCCAGTTGTAGAGCTTGAGGCGCTGCGGCGAAAAAGGCAGGCCCGTCATATACATCCCCATGCCCAGCAGCCCCAGCAAAGCCAAGCCCAGCAGCCAATGCAAGGCGATAGCGGTGGTGCTGTAGCGGGCAGAGTGGGCAGAGCGCGAAGCAGCGGCAACGGGGGTGGAGGTAGGAATAGTCACAGTGCGAGCAAAAAGAGGCTGAGCGCGCAGTGTAGAGACAACACCCTTCTTATAGTTTCAATCGAATTGTTGTCTTGATTCAAATAAATTGCATGAAGTGAGCGCAATAGACAGGGCGCCCAAGCCAGGCTGGCTCAGTCGTTGGCCGCCAGCGCCGCGCTCTTCCACGCCTGCGCCGCGGCCTCGCGGTCGCCGCGCCGCTCGGCCAGCTCGGCCAGGTGCTGCCAGGCGCTGCGGCGCAGGCGGGCGTCGGGCAGTTGCTGCGTCGATTGCGTCAGCAGTTGCTGTGCCTTGCCCCACAGTTGGCGTTTGAGGCAGGCCATACCGGCCAAGTATTGCAAGCGGGTGTCGCGCGGATGGGCTTGCGCGGCCGCTTCCATGCGTGCCAACCAACTGCTATCGGCGCCGTCCAAAGCGGCTTCCAAGGCGCGCACCAGCCGGCTGGCTTGCTGATCGCTCAGGGCGCTGGGGTGCTCGGCCATTTGTTGCCAAATCGGCAGCAGCCACTGGCGCGCCGTGGCGGCGTCACCGTCCAACAAGATGAGGCGCTGCGCGGCGTGGACCACCAAGTCGGGCATGGCGCGCTCGGCGGCGTCGAGCATTTGCCACGCTTGCTGCAACTGCGCCGGGTCGTGGGCGTCGTTGATCAGCTCCAGCGCCAGCCCGCGCACGATGCTGGCGCCGGCCTCGGGCGAAAACGCCCGGTGTTTGTTCAATAGGCGTGCTGTCTCCAACGCGCTTTGCGTGCGCCGGGCACGGCGCGCGGCTTTGAGCCGCAAACGCAGCGCCAGCGTGCGCCGCGCCGCGCCTTGCGGCAGGCTGGCCAGCCAGTCCAGCGCGGCTTGCGGCTCGCGGTTGGCCAGCGCCCAGTGCGCCGCGCGCATTTGTATGCCCTCACGCAGCTCGCGTTCGTTTTGTGTGCCGCGCTCAGGCGCGTGGTGCAGGGCTTGCTGCAAGTGGTGTTCGCGCTGTGGATGGTCTTGCAGCGCTTGCGAGGCTTCTGCCGACACCAGATGCGCCAAGGCGCGCAGTTGGCGCGCGTGCGGCACATGGGCTTGGGCCTGCGCCAAGGCGTTTTCTTGCGCCAGCGACTCCAGCGCGGTTTTGCGCGAACGCAAAAAACGCCCGGCCATGAACAGCGCCACCGCATCCAGCATGGCGGCGTGCATGGCACGCTCTTTTTGGTGCAGACGCCAGCGGTGCGCCCGCCGGGGCAAAGCCAGCAGCGTGGCCAAGGCGCGCAAAGCGGCATACAGCGTGACAAAACCCAGCGTCAGCAACAACAGCACCAAGTTCAGCGACAAATCGATGCGGTGCGGCGGCCAAAACAGCGTCACCGTGCCTTGGTTGCTGCCGGCAAACAGCGCCGAGGCCACAGCCACGCCAAACAGCACCAAAAACCACAGGGCAGCGCGCATATCGGGACGATTCCTAGCCGGCCTTAGCGCCCAGCGGCCGCAGTGGCCAGGGCGGACAGGGTTTCTTCCAAGCGTGGCAGCTCGGCAGTTTTCATGTGGGCATGGGCTTGTTGCAGCACGGTGGCGGCGTTTTGCGTGCGCCGCGAAGCCGGGTCAAAGTATTTGTTCAGCGCCGCCGTGGCGCCGGCCAAGTCGCTGCGCGCCGAGTCGTATTGCCGTGCCAACACGCCCAAACGGGCGTTGAGCAGTTTCAGCTTGAGGTTTTCGCGCAAAAAGAAGACTTGGTCGGGCGCCAACAAAATCGCTTCGGGCTGATCGATGCGGCTGACGCGCACCAAGCCGCGCGCCTCGTCGCGCACCACTTCCCAACTGCGCTGCAGCGCGCTTTGCCACCACGCAGCGTTGGCGCTGTCGGCAAGCTCTGCGGCGTCTGGCGCGCTGTCGCTGCTGCCATTGGCCAGCGCGCGGGCGTTCATGCGCCGCGTCGCTGCGGCTTGGGCCACGGCGTTGAGCACCGGCAGGTCGTCCACTTGGCGCACCAGTTCATCAATTTGCGCCAGCAAGCCGGTGGTGTCGTTGACGCTGGCGCTGCCCAGGCGCTCCAAGTCGCGGCCAATGGCGCGCTGCACCGGCGCCAAGCGCGGCTGCGCGGCGCGTTCGATGCGCTGTTGGGCGCTTTTCAGGGCCGCCACCAGCGGCTCCAAACTGCCGGTGAGCTGCGCTTGTTGCTGCGCCACGCGGATGGCCGATTCGACATCGACCACCAAGTTTTCATCGCGCGAGCGCGACAGGCTTTGCATCAACTCTTCGAGTTGGTGGCGTTGCAGGGCGACTTCACTCAGCCGGGTTTCGGCCACCGTCAGGCGGGCCGAGGCGTCTATCACCTGCTCTTGCGCTTGGCGCGCAACGGTGCGCGCCTCTATCGCTTGGGCGCTGTTGTCGGCGCTTTGGCGCGCCAGTTGTTCTTGGATGGTGCCCAATTTTTGCCACAACAAGCTGCTGCTGACCAAGCCCGCCAGCGCCACGGCGCTGATGACATACAGCCCAACCCGGCTGCTGGCGGCTGGCGCGCTGGGGCTGGACGACACATCGGGGATAGGCGCAGAACTCATGGGCGCGATTTTAGGAGGCTTGGGCGGCGCTGGCTGCGCAGAGGCGCTCTATCGCCAGCGCAACGTCTTCTAGCGCGGGGCGGCATTCATGCACCGCGCCAAAACCTGCCGCCTGCGCCGCTTGGGCAATGCGCGGGTGCGTGGCCAAGGCGCGGGCGCTGCGCCAGTCTTGCCCCGGCAACGCGGCGCACAAATGCGCCAGCGCTTGCGAGCTGCTCAAGAGCCACAGCGAGCCATCGCCCGCCGCTTGCTGGGCTTGGGTGCTTTGCGCCGGCGTGAACTGCGGCGCGCTGCGCGTGTAAGCCACGACAAATTCGACTTGGCCGGCGGCGGCTTGGATTTGCTGCGCCAGCCAGTCGCGCCCGCTGCCGTGCGCTGGTGCGTCGGCTTCGGCGCCGCGCACGATCAACACGCGGTCGCCAGCGGTGATTTGTGCCTGTACCTGCGCCCACAGCGCTTCCGAATCAAACTGCACTGCGTCGTGCGCCGGGCAGTCGATGCCTGCTGCGGCAATACCCAGGCGCTGCAAGGTCTGCGCCGTGCCCGGGCCGGGCGACCATACTCTTGTTTTGATAGCTACAAGCGCTTGCTCAGCAAGGGCTAGAGCCGTATTTGTATCAAAAAAGTGCTGCGCCGCATTGCCACTGACCAGCATGACGGCGCGGTAGTCAGTGATGCGCTGGCGCACGGCGTGCAGCGCCGCCGTGTCGGGCGCCGGGCCAATGCCAATCAAGGGCAGCGCCAGCGCCGCAATGCCGCGCTGTTGCAGCGCTGCGACCCACTGCTGGGCTTCGTGCTGCGGGCGGGTGACGATGACGCTGGGGGTGCTCATGGGGATAGCTGATTTAACCCGCGCCGTTGGCGCGCAGTTGCGCCGCCACGCCTTCGCCCAACTGGTTGGCCTGCTCTAGCGTGATGGCGTGGGCGCTGGCACTGGCGCGCACCAGTGGCGCGCGGCCTTCAGGGTCGCCCCAAGCAGCGTCCAAATGCAGCACCGCCCCTTCAAGGCGCGCATACGCTGCCAGCGGCACCGAGCAACTGCCGCCCATACAGCGGCTGACGGCGCGCTCGGCTATCACGCGAATCCAGGTGGGCAAGTGCGCCAGCGGCGCCAGCGCTTCAATCAGGTCTTGGCGGTCGCTGCGCACTTCGATGCCTAAGGCGCCTTGGCCAGCGGCGGGCAGCATTTCGGTAGGCGCAAATTCGCTGCGGATACGCGCCTGCAGCCCCAAGCGCTTGAGGCCCGAGGCGGCCAGCACGATGGCGTCGTACTGGCCGTTGTCCAACTTGCCTAGGCGCGTGTCGAGGTTGCCGCGCAGTGGCTCAATGCGCAGGTCGGGGCGCAGCGCCAGCAGCAGCGCTTGGCGGCGCAGGCTGGACGTGCCGACCACCGCGCCTTGCGGCAAATCGGCCAACTGCGCGTAGTGGGGCGAGACAAAGGCATCACGCGGGTCTTCGCGCTCCATCACGCAGGCCAGCGTAAAGCCGCCCGGCAACTCCATCGGCACGTCTTTGAGCGAATGCACGGCAATGTCGGCGCGGCCATCGTCCAGCGCAGTTTCTAGCTCTTTGACAAACAGGCCTTTGCCGCCGACTTTGCTCAGTGAGCGATCGAGAATTTGGTCGCCCAGCGTCGTCATGCCCAGCAGCGAGACCTGGTGGCCGCGCGCGCGCAGCAAGGTTTGCACGTGTTCGGCCTGCCACAGGGCCAAACGGCTTTCGCGCGTAGCGATCACGATGGGGGGGAGAGATGGATTCACAGACGTCACCGCAGGTCAAGGAAAAGAGCTCAGGATGCTAGCATGGCGCGCTGCAAAAACCTCCCCGCTTGCCCCCAACTTCAGCCCTAGCATGACCAAGCCCCAACCCCCACAAGACACCCCCGCCGTGCGCAAGAGCGACAAGGATTTGCCGCTGATCCAAGACATTCGCCTGCTGGGGCGCATTTTGGGCGACGTGATCCGCGACCAAGACGGTGTGGCCGCGTTTGATTTGATTGAGCAGGTGCGCCAGCTGTCGGTGGCGTTTCGCCGCGATGCCGATGCGCAGGCCGACAAGGCGCTGAAAAAGCTGCTCAAGGGCCTGAGCGCCGACCAGACGGTGAGCGTGATTCGCGCCTTCACCTATTTTTCACACTTGGCTAATTTGGCCGAAGACCGCCACCATATCCGCCGCCGCACCATCCGCGAGCGCGCCGGCGACACGCAAGAGGGCAGCATCGAAGTGGCTCTGTCGCGCCTGCGCTGGGCCGGCATTGCGCCGCAGCAAATTGTGCAAACCTTGGCCGATAGCTATGTTTCGCCGGTGCTGACGGCGCACCCGACCGAGGTGCAGCGCAAAAGCATTTTGGACGCCGAGCGCGACATTGCCCGCCTGCTGGCCGAGCGCGGCGACATCACCGAGCGCGCCCAGCTCTACAACGCCGCGCGCGATGCCTTGAGCCCGCGCGCGCTGGCCGCCAACGAGGCACAACTGAGCGCCCGCGTCGCCCAGCTGTGGCAAACCCGCCTGCTGCGCTACAGCAAACTGACCGTGGCCGATGAAATTGAAAACGCCCTGAGCTATTACGAAGCGACGTTTTTGCGCGAAATCCCCAAAATCTACGCCAACCTAGAGAGAGACTTGGGCCAAGACAAGGTCCACAGCTTTTTGCGCATGGGCCAGTGGATTGGCGGCGACCGCGACGGCAACCCCAACGTCAGCGCGGCCACGCTGGTGCAAGCGCTGCAGCGCCAAAGCGAAGTGGCCCTGCGCCACTACCTGACCGAAGTACATCTGCTGGGCGGCGAGTTGTCGCTCTCAGCCCACTTGGTCGAGGTCTCGCCGCAAATGCAGCTGCTGGCCGAAAGCTCGCCCGACACCAACGAACACCGCCAAGACGAGCCCTACCGGCGCGCGCTGACCGGCATTTATGCGCGGCTGGCAGCCACGCTGCGCGCGTTAAGCGGCGGCGAAGCGGCGCGCCATGCCGTCATGCCGCAAAACGCTTACACCGAGGCCGGCGAATTTTTGGCGCAACTGCGCACCATCGAGGCCTCGCTGCAAGCCCACCACGGCGCGGCGCTGGCGCTGGAGCGCTTGCAGCCGCTGATGCGCGCGGTGCAGGTGTTTGGCTTTCATTTGGCTACCGTCGATTTGCGCCAAAGCTCGGACCAGCACGAGCGCGTGGTCGCCGAGCTGCTGGCGGTGGCGCGCATTGAGCCCGACTACAGAGCCTTGGCCGAAGACGGCAAGCGCGCCGTGTTGCTGCGCTTGCTGCAAGACGCGCGCCCACTGCGCGTGCATGGCGTGGTTTACAGCGAGCACACGCAGTCGGAGCTGGCGATTTTTGACACCGCGCGGCAGATGCGCCAGCGCTACGGCGCGGACGCGATTCGCCACTACATCATCAGCCACACCGAAACCGTCAGCGACTTGCTGGAAGTGCTGCTGCTGCAAAAAG
>JAGNSH010000239.1 GCA_017988165.1 Giesbergeria sp.
GCCCGGCATGGGCTACTACGCCGGCGATCTGCCCAAATTTGGCGCCATGCCGCAGTCGGGCAGCGACTTCGTCACCGCGCCAGAGCTGACGCCGCTGTTTGGCCAAACGCTGGCGGTGCAGGTGGCACAGGCGCTAGAGAGCACCGGCACCGACGAGGTCTGGGAGTTTGGCGCTGGCTCGGGCGCGCTGGCGCTGCAGTTGCTCGATGCCCTAGCGGCGATGGGCCAAGCGCCGCGCTGCTACACCATCGTCGATCTGTCGGGCACCCTGCGCGCACGCCAGCAGCAGCTGCTGGCCGGCTACGAGGGCAAAGTGCGCTGGCTGCACGCGCTGCCCGAGCGCATGGAAGGCGTCATCGTCGGCAACGAGGTGCTGGACGCCATGCCAGTGCAGCTGCTGGCGCGCCACGGCGGCCAGGACGGCGGCGTGTGGCACGAGCGCGGTGTCGGCGTCGAAGCCGACGGCTCCTTCATCTGGCAAGACCGCCCCACCGACCTGCGCCCGCCCATCGACATTGAAGGCCCGCACGACTATTTGACCGAGATCCATCCGCAGGCCGAAGCCTTCATCCACACGCTGGGCGACCGGCTGGTGCGCGGCGCGGCGTTCTTTATTGACTACGGTTTTGGCGAAGACGAGTACTACCACCCGCAGCGCCACATGGGCACGGTGATGTGCCACCGCGCGCACCAATCAGACGACAACCCGCTGCTGGACGTGGGCCTGAAAGACATCACCGCCCACGTCAACTTCACCGCGATGGCGCTGGCGGCGCAAGACCAGCCGCTGCCGCACGGCCAAGGCTGGAGCGTGCTGGGCTACACCACGCAGGCGCACTTTTTGATCAACTGCGGCTTGCCGGCCAAGATGGAGCAACAGCCCTTAGACCAGCGCGTGCTGGCCGCCAAACTGATCATGGAGCACGAGATGGGCGAGTTTTTTAAGGTGCTGGCGCTGTGCAAAGGCGCGCCGTGGGAGGCGATTGGCTTTGCCCACGGCGACCGCACGCACCGGCTTTGAACGCACAAAACGCACAGAACATAAAGAACACACCATGGTGCGCTGGCTCATCGTTGTCTTTTTGGCGTTGGTGCTGATCAACGGCCTGACGCCGTGGCTGCGCAAATTGGGGTTAGGTCGCTTGCCGGGGGATTTTCACTTTCGCCTGTTCGGGCGCGAGTGGTTTATTCCGCTGGCCAGCACCGTGCTGCTCAGTTTGGTGATCAGCCTGCTGGTGAAGTGGCTGTAGTGGCTGTAGTGGCTGCCATCTGTAGGTCGGGTTAGCGCAGCGTAACCCGACAAGCGACACAGGCACTATTTTTTTGATAGCTGCTAGCGCTTGCTGCATAAGGGCTACAGGCCGATTTGACCTATAAATGTCGGGTTACGCTGGCGCTAACCCGACCTACTTGGCCACCCAGCTATTCAGCCTGCGCGCCTTGCAGGTGCGCTACGCGTAGGCGCAGTTGGGCGACTTCTTCCATCAGGTCGGCGGTCAGTGCGGCCAAGTACGGGTCGGCGTCAAAGTGGCTTTCTAGTTGTGCAATGCGCCGGGCGCGCACTACGGTGGTGCTAGTAAAGCGCCATTGGCTGCTGTGGCCCTCGGCGCTGGTGGCTTCAATCACGCCAGCGGCAACGTGTTGGCTGACCCAGTCTGGGGCGCGGTCGCAGGCGTGTGCCAAGTCTTGCAGCGACAGGGCGTGCTGCTCTAGCAGCTCGCCCCATTGCACGGGCAGGTGAAAGGCGTGGGTCATGGCTGGGCTCCTGCGGCGCGGGGGTTGAAGGTGGGAAAGGCTTTGGCCAATGCGGCATAGGCCGCGCGCGCGCTGTCGGTGTCGGCGCTGGGCTGTGCAATGGTCAGTTCCAGATACAAATCGCCCGACAAATCGCCTGGGGGCGAAGCCGGAATGCCGCGCCCCTTCAGGCGCAGCTTGCGCCCGGCGCGCGAGTGCGCTGGCACCGTCACTTCGACCGTGCCGCTGGGCAGGTTGACCTCGACGCTGGCACCCAGCGCGGCTTCCCACGGCGCTAGCGGCAGCGTTTGGTAGATGTCGCGCCCCTCGGCGCGCCAGCGTGGGTGCGGGGTAAAGCGCACTTCCAAAAACAAATTGCCCGCTGGCGCACCACCGCTGCCGGGCGAGCCTTGGCCGACCAAGCGGATCAGCTGGCCCTCGCGCACACCCTTGGGAATTTTGACCTGCAAGCTGCGCTCGTTGGGCACAACGTGGCCGCTGGCGTCCAGCTGCGCGCCGCGCAGCGTGATGGTGCGTTCGCTGCCGTGGTAGGCGTCCAAAATATCGAGCTCAATTTTGGCGTGGTGGTCTTCGCCGCGCTGCGCCGCTGGCGCACTGCCCGCGTGGCCGTGGCTGCGCTGCCTGGCGCTGCGGCCAAACAGTTGCTCGAAAAAGTCGCTGTATTCCCCCGCGCCCATGCCTGCGCCAGCGCCTGCTCCAGAGAACTCAAAGCCCGCATCCCAGTTCGGTGGTGGCCGAAATTCACCACCGCCGCCACCGCCGCGCTGTGCCTGCGCGCCCAACGAGTCGTAGGCGGCGCGCTTTTCGGGGTCAGACAGCACGGCGTTGGCCTCATTGAGTTCGACCATGCGCACGCCTGCGTCGGCCTCTTTGCTGACATCGGGGTGGTATTTGCGCACCAGCTTGCGAAAGGCTTTTTTGATCTCGTCAGCGCTGGCCGTTTTCTCGACGCCCAGCACCTTGTAATAGTCTTTGAAGTCCATGCCAGAAATCTCCTGAAGGCGGGTGTAGGTTCTTGT
>JAGNSH010000085.1 GCA_017988165.1 Giesbergeria sp.
CTCTACCAGTTTGGTGCCTTGCTGGCGCCGGGCGAAAAAGGCCAAGTAGACGCAGGATTGGGCAAAACCTCATCGCGTGGCACAGTGACTTTGATAGCACCCACTCAGCTGGTCACCCAGCCAATCGAAACCCACCGCATCGACGGGGTGGATATCGTGTTTGAGTTGACGCCGGGCGCCGAGGCGCCGGCAGAAATGATCATGTATTACCCGCAGTTCAAGGTGCTGAATATGGCAGAAATTGCCAGCCAGACCTTTCATAACCTGCTGCCGATGCGCGGAGCGCAGGTGCGTGATGGCTTGATTTGGTCAAAATATTTCAGCCAAGCCCTCGGTCGTTATGGCGCCGACAGCCAAATCATGATCGCCCAGCACAACTGGCCAGTGTGGGGCAGTGCAGATATTCAGAAGTTTTTAAAGGTGCAGCGCGATGCTTATAAATTTCTGCACGATCAAACGCTGCGCCTGATTAATTACGGCTATATCGGCACCGAAATCGCCGATATGCTGACGCTGCCAGCGAGCCTGGCGCAAGACTGGTCGACACATTTTTTCTACGGTGATTTAAAGCACAACATCAAGGCCACTTACCAGCGCTACTTGGGTTACTACGATGGCAATCCGGCCAATTTGCACGCTTTGCCGCCGGTGGCAGCAGGTAAAAAAGCGCTGGAATATATGGGTGGCAGCGAAGCGGTCATTCAGCGCGCCCGCCAAGATTTGGCCCAAGGCCAATACCGCTGGGTAGCGCAAGTTATGTCGCAAGTGGTCTTTGCCGAGCCGCAAAACCAAGCCGCGCGCCAGTTGGGCGCTGACGCCTTGGAGCAAATGGGCTATCAAGCCGAATCGGCCACCGCCCGCAATGCCTTTTTGCAAGGCGCCTTTGAGTTGCGCCATGGAATGCCAGCGCCAATGAATGCCGGCACTGCTGCGCCAGATGTGCTGCGTGCGTTGCCTTTGGATCTTTACTTTGACTATTTGGCCGTGCGCATCAACGGCGACAAGGCGGCGGGCAAAAAAATTGTCCTGAACTGGCGCTTTACTGATACCCAGCAAAATTTTGTCCTCAATTTAGAGAACAGTGCGCTGACACACAGCGCCAATACGCAGGATGCCCACGCCGATGCCACGGTGAGTTTGAGTCGCACCATGCTTGATGAAATTTCGCTCAATCACACCAGCTTTGCTGCGGCCATTCAATCGGGGCAGATAGCGATTGCCGGCGAAGCGGAAAAAGTCAGCGAGTTGCTCGGCTTGGTCGAGGTCTTTCCGACCATGTTCCCCATCGTCGAGCCGCGCCCACAGCGCTGATTACTTTTTTCTGCCCAGTTTGCGCCGCAGCACCAGCGGGCGCAAAGGCCGGCTGATGGTATTTTGGGTGCCGCTGCGCAATACCGGGGAGGGCGTCGATTGCGCTAACGCTGTCTGCTTTTGCAACGCTGACAGCAGCGCCTGCGCCTGCTGTGCTTGGCCTTGGGCGCTGGCCAGTTCTTGGCGCAGCGCCGTCAGTTGCTCTGCATGGGCGCTGTGGGCCGATTGCAGCGCGGCTGCGCCAGCATCGGCCTGAACTTGCCACTGCGCATTTTTGCGCGCCTCTTCTTGCGCTAACAACGCCGACTTGCGCGCTTCTTGGCGGGCACGGTCGACTTCTTCGAGCCAGCGGTGCTCGTTGGCCACATGGCGCGCCTCGATGGCGCTGCGCTCGTCGCGCGCTTGGGTTTGCACTTGCTCTAGTTGCTGTTGCAGCGCGGCCAAGCGTTCGCTGCTGCGTTCGGCGGCGCTGCGCTGTTGACGCAGTTCTTGCTCGCGCTGGGCCAAGCTGGCTTGTTGCGCTTTGGCACGCTCGTTGCTCTCGTGCAGTTGCTGGGTCGATAGCGCCAGCGCGGTTTCCATGGCTTGCAAGCGCTCGTGCAAAGCCAGCTCGCGCGCTTGCAACTGGGCGCGGGCGCTTTCCAGCTCTTGCGCGGCGGCCTCTTGCGCAGCTTGGCGCGTGGCCCAAGTCTGCGCGGCATGGCTGTCGGCGGCTGTGCAGGCGGCTGTCCATAAAGCCTGCGCGGCGTGCATCACCGGATCGGGCACACCAGTGGCCAAAGACGCTGGGCCAGCACCACCCAAGCGCTGGCCCAAACCAGCAAACCACTGCTCCAACATCGGACTGACGGTATTGGGCGAGCCACGGCCCAAGCGCAGCCGAATGCGCTCGATGGTCGGGCGCGTGCCTTCTTGCAGCAGCGCATCAGCGGCTTGGGCTACGTCTTCGTACTGAATGCCGCGTGGGCTGCGCAAACCGCTGTATTGCATAGAAAATCCTTGTTTTACCTTGTTTAGATACGATAAGGGATGGTTATCGTGATGTATTTATTCTTATTGTAATATATCATATGTAGTATGTATGAAAAATTATAAATGTACTTGTAAGATGGCCGTATGACCTCGCCTGTGCTCTTATCCACCCCTTTAGTCGCCGTATTGCAGCCAACCACGCTGAGTGACGTCACCCGCGATGCCGTGGGCGAGTTGATGCGCGAGGGCGAGTCGCAAAACACCTTGACCAGTTACCGCACTGCCTTGCGTTACTGGACGGCGTGGTATGGCCTGCGCTACGGCGGCGCCATCCAACTGCCGTTGCCGGTGGCTTGTGTGCTGCAATTTGTGGTGGACCACGCGCAGCGCATGACGGCGCTTGGGCTGGTGTCTGAGTTGCCCGCGGCCATCGATGCGGCGCTGGTGGCTGGCGGCTACAAAGGCAAACTGGGGCCAATGGCGCACAACACGCTGGTACACCGCATAGCCGTGATGTCCAAAGCGCACCAACTGCGCCAGCTGGCCAACCCTTGCCAAGATGTGCAGGTGCGCGAGCTGCTGTCGCGCACGCGCAAAGCGTATGCCAAGCGCGGGGTTTTGCCGCGCAAAAAAGCGGCGCTGACCAAAGACCCGCTGCAAGCGCTGCTGGCCACCTGTGACGACTCGCTGCGTGGCAAGCGTGACCGGGCGCTACTGTTATTTGCCTGGGCCAGCGGTGGGCGGCGGCGCTCGGAGGTGGCCTTGGCCGATATGCAGTTTTTGCGCTGCGTGGGCCAGGCCCAATACCTCTACACCTTGGCGCACTCCAAGGCCAACCAGTCGGGCGTTGAGCGGCCAGAAAACCACAAGCCGGTGCTAGGCGCTGCGGGGTTGGCGCTAAAAAGCTGGCTCGACGCCAGCGCCATCACGCAGGGGCTGATTTTTAGGCGCGTGTTAAAGGGCGGTCATTTGGGCGGAGCCATGTCGCCAGCGGCAGTGCGCACCATCGTGCAAACGCGCTCGGCTCTGGCCGGGGTGGAGGGCGATTTTTCTGCGCACTCGCTGCGCTCGGGGTTTGTCTCTGAGGCCGGGCGACAAAACATCTCACTGGCCGACACCATGGCCCTGACCGGCCACCAAAGCATTCCAACCGTGATGGGCTACTTCCGCGCCGAAGCCGCCATCTTGAACAAAGGCGCGCGCCTGATGGATGAAATCTAAAGATCCAAAGATCTAAGAAACTTGGGTACTTAAAATGTAACTACAAAAGAGGCTACATTTAAGCTGCCATGAAACTTGAATGGAACGCTGCAAAAGCACTACTTAACCTGCAAAAGCACGGCGTGGCCTTCGAGGATGCCGAGCGCGTTTTCTACGATACGGGCCGTATTGAAGCCTATGACGGACGTGAGGACTATGCAGAAGATCGCTGGGCCACGATAGGACTGGTCTATTCGACGGTTCTCTATGTTGTCTACACGATTCGCCACGAAGAAACTATCCGCCTTATTTCTGCGAGGAAAGCCAATGCCATCGAGCAAAAGCAATACCGTCAAGCGAACACTTGACCTCAAAAATCCGCCCCCTTTGACGGACGAGCAAAAAGCCAGACTCGCAGCCGTCAGCAACCTAACAGAGGGGCAAATTGACTACAGCGATGCACCTTACCGGCCAGATGCCGTGTGGATGAAAGCTGCCGATCTGCCGAGTACGAAGCAGCAAATTACGCTGCGTATTGATGCCGACGTGCTGGAATTTTTCAAGCACACCGGCAAACGCTATCAAACGCGAATGAATGCAGTGCTGCGCGCTTACGTAAAACAGCACAAAACGCAATAGCCGCCGGGCCAGCCCACAGCCTTCCTACTGCACGCTGCTAAATAGCGCTTGGCGGCTTTCTGCTGTGCGCTCGACCTGCTTGGCAATGTTGCCGCAGACCAAATCGCACAAGGCATACACCGTCGGGTCGGCGATGCGGTAGTAGACACTGGTGCCTCGGCTCTCGCGGGCGACGAAGCCGTGTTGGGTCATCAACGACAAGTGGCGCGAAATGTTGGCAGCGGTAAAGCCGCACAGTTGCGCCAGCTCGCCGACGTTGTGCTCGCCTTGGCGCAAAAAATTGAGGATGCGCAGGCGCGTTGGCTCGGCCAGGGTTTGGAAGTACGCAGCGACCTGTTGCAGTGCTTCAGGGGGTAAGTTTTTCATGGCCTCTATTGTCCTTGTGAGCAATTGCCCGGCGCTAACGCATGGTTGTAGCGGTGCTGCGCGGTACGCAATAATACCTTCATTGACTATTTAGCTGATTGGCTAAATAATTCAACAATTCATTGTTACTCTCTGTTTGTAAAGGATTTGTCCATGACCTCTTGGCAATTAGTACGGCTATTGGCTGGCACGTTCATTCTCCTCTCCTTGGCCTTGGGCATCCCCAGCAGCCCAGTATTTGTCAGCGCGTGGTTTTTGGCGTTTACAGCGTTTGTCGGCGTCAATCTGCTGCAAAGCGGCCTGACTAAGTGGTGCCTGCTTGAGACCATGTTGCGCAAAGTCGGTATCCAGCCCGGCTGCTAAAACTTTTTTCTTCCCCTTCGGGAAATTTACTTAACAAAGAAAGAATCTGAAATGAAAGCTAATGTTGGAACTATCGATCGCGTCCTGCGCGCCTTGGTCGGTTTGGTGCTGATTGGTCTGGCCGCTACCGGCACTGTGGGCTGGTGGGGCTGGTTGGGCGTCATTCCTTTGGCGACCAGCCTGTTTCGCTTTTGCCCTGCCTACACGCTGATTGGTGCCAGCACTTGCCCCATGAAAAAATAGCTAAAACAGGCTCAAGCCCTTATGGGGCCTGCGCTTTAAGCTATCAAAAAAATTAAACTTGCGGCGGCAGAAGCAGAAACAAGAGGAGACGCGGAGGTAGAAGTAGGCATAGAAGCGCTTTTTTCAGGGCAATGTCACCTTTTCTTCGAGCTCTTCAGAGGCAATACACACGCGGTTGCGCCCGGCTGCCTTGGCGGCGTACAAAGCTTTGTCTGCCCGCGCCAAGGCCGTCTTGCTGTCTAGACCCCTTAATTCCACCAAGCCGATACTGATGGTCACGGCAATCTTGCCTGCGGTGCCAGCGTCGGTGAGGTGGGCGGCAACGCCTTCGCGCAGCCGCTGCGCCAACTGCTGCGACTCTTGCAGCGTGGTTTGATACAGCAGCACGACGAACTCCTCGCCGCCAAAGCGCGCCGCATAGTCTTTTTCGCGCAGGCTTTGGCGCATGACTTGGGCCATTTGCTGCAACACCAAGTCGCCCACCGGGTGGCCATAGGTGTCGTTGACCTTTTTGAAGTGGTCGATGTCGATCATCAGCAGCGCGCCGTGTGGGCGTGTGCTGTCTTGGCTTTGCAAGTGCTGTTCCAGCATGGCCATAAAACTGCGCCGGTTGGGCAGATTGGTCAGGGTGTCGGTGCTGGCCAAGACGGCCAATTGTTTTTCTTTTCTCTTGCGCTCGGTAACGTCGCGCAGCAGCCAGACATGGCCCAGCGACAGTTCTGCGCGAACAATCGGCACCCAGTCAATTTCTAAAAACCGCTCTTGCCCGTCGCTGATCTGCGTGATTTGCGTGGTGCGGCGTTGGTCTAGGGTGTTGCAAGGCAGCGGCAGCCATGTGGCGCAATCGCTGCTGAGTTGTTGCAACAGCGCGGTATGGCTGAGATTTTTGAGCGTCTGCGGCTCCTGCTGCAAACCCAGCAAGGTGCAAAAAGCGCGGTTAACCATCACTACGCGGCTGTCGGCGTCCTCTAGCAGTACGCCGGCGGGAAACTGCTCCAGCAAGGTGGTCAGGCGCGTGCTTTGAATTTCTAAATTTTTCTCGGCAACATACGCATCGGTGACATCGATCATCGTCCACACGGCTGGGCTTTGCGGGTCGCCCGGGTCGTACAGATTGGCGTGCATATCAAACCAGCGCGTGGCGCCGGTCGCATCTTTCAGGGGATAGGTCAAGCGCGCCACACCGGTTTCGTGCAATTGTTGGTAATAGGGGTCAATGGCTTGGGAGTGCGCGGCATCTATGTGCAGCACACTGGCGTGTTGGCCCACCAAGGTGCCGCCCTGCGGGGCAAAAAGCTGCTCTGCGCGCATACTGACCTGAATAATCCAGCGTTCAAAATTGACGAGCAAAATCGCTGCCGAGCTTTGATCCAGCAACGCGCGGCGCACTTGGTACAGATGTTCTTGGGATTGCTCCAATTGCTGACGTTGGCTGGCTTTGATAAGCGTCAAGTACGAAATCCACAGCGCGGCCAGCAAGAACAGTAAAGACGCGACTGCATTCATGGTGCGGCTGTTGCGCCACTGTGCTAGCAAGGATTCGAGCACCTTGTCCTTGCCCAAGCCCAAGTGAAGCACCAGCGGATAGTCAGCAATACGCTGCCAAGCGTAATAGCGCACGATGCCATCCACTGGGGGCGCGGCCTTATAGACACCGCTGTGCTGGCTCAAGTTGTTCAAAGCCACCAACTCAGAAGGCAGACCCATCTCCATCGCATGGGTCAAGTGGTGCGAGCGCGCTAAGTAGTGGCCGTTATGGTTGACCAGTGCTACCACATCCTGCGGATCTGGCAGCACTTGCCGAAATGCCTCGGTCAAATACTCGACCGAGACTGAGGCCACCATGACGTAGGCCAAATCACTTTGTGGCGTGCGCAGGGCGTGAGAAAACTGCACCACCCACTGGCCCGATACGCGGCCCCAGACCGGCTCACTGATATAGAGCGCCGAGTGATTGGTTTGCCAATGCACCTTGAAATGCGCCCGATCGGCAATCGACACCGTGGGCACAGACTGCCCCAGCGGCGTGAGGTTGGAAAACACCACGTTGCCATGCGCATCGGTGATGGCCATTTGAACCAAAGCCTCTTTGGGTAGCGTGCTTTGGGCAATGCCAATTACCCGCCGAAATTCGGCTGTGTCTTGGCCAGCCCAATGCTCGCCCAAATGCCGCACGATGAAACCCATATTGCGAAGCAAGGCCTCCGTTTGGTGGGTCAGCGCATTGGCCACTTGGATAGATCGCAGCACCGCTTGCTGCTCTGTTTTTTCTAGCTGATCGTGGTGCGATTGGTAAAGATAAGCCCAATAACAAGCCATCAACACCAATACGCCCAAGCAAACAAACGCCAGTTTTTTCCAAAGATGGCTTGGCGCGCGATCAAAAAATGCTGGCATGGCGATGTGGTTTGGCGGGTAATTAGCTACTTTACTGCTTGGGGCGCAGTTAGCGCAGCAATAAGTTCGACGGCGAATACTGATCCGTCAACACCCGCACCCCGCTGGCCACGGGCTGCGGCTGAAAACGCGGCAGCAACTGGGCCGACGAGATACCCAGCAGCGCCAGCTTGGCATCCCACGCTTGGGCGTTGCGGCGCACCTCGGCCAGCGGCGCCAGTGCGTTGCGCCCGGCCAGCATGATGCGGTTGCCGCCGTCCATATCGACGTTGTAGAGGCTGCCAAACACCGCTTGGTAAGTAGCGGCCTCGTGCTGCGCCAGCTTGCCGGCGGCAAAGGTATTAGCCGCCAGCACGCCTAAGGGCGTTAGCAGCGACTGCACTTGTTGCAAAAATTCGCGCGTCAACAGGTGCTCGGGGATGTAGTCTTTGTCGAAGGCGTCGATCAACACCAAGTCGTAGCGGACTTTGGCGCGCAGCTGCTGGCGCACAAACACCCGCGCATCGGCCACATGGCTGTGCAGGCGCGCATCTTCGCGGTAACCAAAATGCGAGCGCGCCACCTTCAGCACCGCGGGGTCCAATTCCACCGTATCGATGTGCATAGCCGGGGCGATGGCGCGCAAAGCCATCGGCATCACGCCACCGCCTAAACCTATCACCAACACCCGCTGTGGCGGCGCGGCCAAATACAGTGCGCTGAAAAAGCCTTGGGTGTAGTTCAGCACCAGCTGGTGCGGCTGGCCGAGGCGAACGCAGGTTTGGCGCGCATGAAAACGGCCAAACTTCATGCAGCGGTAGCCCTCGCCCTCGACCACCAAAATGTTGCGGTAGAGCGATTTTTCTTGGTAGACGGTGTCTGGCAGGGCAAATTTTTCGCTCTGTGCCA
>JAGNSH010000011.1 GCA_017988165.1 Giesbergeria sp.
GCGGCGCAGGCCTGTCGGCGGCCATGGCGGTGCAGTTGATCAACCGTGAAAAAGCGGTGGTGATTGACGTCTGCGGCGCGGCGGAATATGCCGCCGGCCATGTGGTGGGCGCCAAAAACGTGCCGCTCAACGAGTTGGAGACGCGCCTGCCCAGCGTGGTCAAAAACAAGGCGCTGCCGCTGGTCATCGTTTGCGCCAGTGGTGGCCGGGCGCAGCAGGCGGCCAACGTGGCGCAAAAATTGGGCTACACCAACGCCCAAGTGCTCAGCGGCGGCCTGAAAGCCTGGGCTGCGGCTGGAATGCCGGTAGAAAAAACCTAAAAACCTCAAAGCCAACAAGCTTTAAGAACCCAAGGAGTCTCCCCATGCCATCTATCAAGATGTACACCACTGGCTACTGCCCTTACTGCACCCGTGCCAAGCAATTTTTGCAGGCCAAGGGCGTAGCGCAGATAGAGGAAATTCGCATTGATACCGACGCGGCCGCGCGCATTGTGATGATGGAAGTCACTGGCCGGCGCACCGTGCCGCAAATTTTTATCGGCGCCACCCATGTCGGCGGCTACGACGACCTGGTGGCGCTGGACAAGAGCGGTGGCCTGCAGCCGCTGCTGGACGCCGTCTAAAGCCTCAAAGGTGCGCTGCATAATGCAGCCCCATGTGCCCGCTGCCGGATCACCCTTCAGCGGGTTTTGTTTTGCCAAAACTGCGCGCTTCGCGTTGAAAGATCCTCACCATGGCCGACCAAGAAATTCAAAAAACCCAAGACACCCAAGACAGCCAAGACATCTCTGCCAACCCGGTGTTCCAAATCCAACGTGTCTACCTGAAAGATATGTCGCTGGAGCAGCCCAATTCGCCCGGCATTTTGCTCGAGCAAGAGCAGCCCACGGTGGACATTCAGCTCAGCGTTGAAGCGACGCCGGTGGCCGAGGGTATTTTTGAAGTCTGCGTCACCGCCACCGTACACACCAAAATCCAAGACAAAACCGTGTTCTTGGTCGAAGCCAAACAAGCCGGCATCTTTGAGATTCGCAACATCCCCGAAGACCAAATGGGCCCGGTGATGGGCATTGCTTGCCCGCAAATCGTCTTTCCGTACCTGCGCGGCAACGTCGCTGATGTCGTTAACCGCGCTGGCTTTCCGCCGGTGCATTTGGCTGAACTCAACTTCCAAGCCATGTACGAAGAGCAGCAAGCGCAAGCCGCCAACGCGGTGCCTGCACCAGCATTGCAGCAGTAATTTAGCGCCATTTTTTTAGGTGTTTTAGCCCTCTAAGGCAGACAGGGTAAGCGGTGATAGCTATGAAAATAGTAGTCATTGGCGCCGGTGCGTTTGGCACGGCGATGGCCGTCAGCGCCGCCGCCCATCCTGCGGGCCACGCCGTCACGCTGTGGGCGCGCGATGCGCAGCAGCTGGCCGCTTTGCAGGCGACGCGCAGCAACGCGCGCTACCTGCCGGGTGTCGATTTGCCGCCCGCGCTGGCACTGGTCAGTGGCGACATGGCCGCGCTGGCTGCTGCGGCCGACTTGGTCATCGTTGCCACCCCGATGGCGGCGCTGCGCAGCGTGCTGACACAACTGCGCCACTGCCGCGCGCCGCTGGCGTGGCTGTGCAAAGGTTTTGAGAGCACCCAAGGGCCGGGTGCCGTCGGCCTGATGGCGCACGAGGTCTGCGCCCAAGCCGCGCCCGACTTGGCTGCCGGCGTACTCAGTGGCCCCAGTTTTGCCGCCGAAGTGGCCAGTTTTCAGCCGACGGCGCTGGTCGCCGCCAGCCGCCACGAGCGCGTGCGCACCGCCCTGGTGCAAGCCTTTCACAGCCCCAGCCTGCGGGTCTATGCCAACGACGACATCGTCGGTGTCGAAGCCGGCGGCGCCATCAAAAACGTGCTGGCGATTGCCACCGGGCTGTGCGACGGTCTGCAGCTGGGCCTGAACGCCCGCGCCGCCCTGATCACGCGCGGCTTGGCCGAAATGACGCGCTTGGGCGTGGCACTGGGCGCGCGCACCGAGACGTTTATGGGCCTGTCGGGCGTGGGCGATTTGGTGCTGACCGCCACCGGCGACTTGTCGCGCAACCGCCGCGTGGGCTTGTTGCTGGCGCAGGGCCAGACGCTGGCGCAAGCCGTGGCCTCGCTGGGCCATGTGGCCGAGGGCGTGTACTGCGCCCGCACCGTGGTGCAGCGCGCGCGCCACTTGGGTGTGGACATGCCGATCAGCGAAGCCGTGGTGGCGCTGCTGGACGGCCAGTTGCAGCCGCTGGACGGCCTGGCCGCGCTGATGGATCGAGACCCCAAGGGCGAGAGCGAAAGCGTTTAAGCCCATAAAAAAAGCCACTGACACGCAATGGGCGTGTGCAGTGGCTTTGTTTTTTGCTACTTTAATGGTAGCTAGTAGCGCTTATTGCATAAGGGCTAGAGGCCGATTTGACCATTATTTGGCCGCTGCCATGGCCTGGGCAATCCAGCTGTCAAAGGTCTTTTGGTGCGCTGTGATCCAGCCGTCGACATGGCGGGTGATGTCGGCGGCGCTGTTTTCGCCCTTAGCCATGCGGTTGTTTTGCGCGTTGATGTCGCCAATTGGCAACTGCATCACTTCAAACAGCTTGGCAGCGGCGGGGTTCTTTTCGGCAAAGGCTTTGTTGGCAACGATTTGCTGCTTGTTGACGACGAAGCCGTAGTTTTTGCCGTTGGCCAGCTTGGTGTCGATTTTGCTTTGCTCACCGGGCAGCGAGGAGAACGGCACTTCCAGCCACACCACATCTTTGCCGGGCTTGAGCTGGGCGCTGACCCAGTAGGGCGTCCAGGTGTAATAAAACACCGGCTTGCCGGCCTTGTAGCGGGTGATGGTGTCGGCAATCAGTGCCGAGTAGCTGCCTTGCTGGTGGGTGATGCTGTCGCGCAGCTTGTAGGCGGTCAGGTGGTGCTCAATGGCTGCCTCGCAGCCCCAGCCGGGAGTGCAGCCGGTCAGATCGGCCTTGCCGTCGCCGTCGGTGTCGAACAATTTGGCAATTTTTGGGTCGGCAAACTGGCTGATGTTGGTGATTTTGTACTGGTCGGCGGTCTTTTTGTCGATCAGGTAGCCCTGAGCGGCGTTGTCTGAATACACGCCTTTGCGCACCAGTTTGGCGTCGCCACCGGCGTTTTTGTAGAAGTCGGCGTGCATCGGATTCCAGTGGTCGGCCAAGAAGGTGGCGTCGCCATTGCCGATTGCCAAATGGGCGGTGGCGTACTCAATTTCTTTGATCGGCTTGACGTCGTAGCCCAGCTTTTCCAGCCCGGCCATCACCAGCTGGGTTTGGAAGGTTTCTTCGGCAATCGAGCTTTTCAGCGGCTGCACCAAAACGCCAGCGCCGGGCAAGGTTTGCGCGCTGGCGCTGGCGCCGGCAGCGGCCAAGCCAAAGGTGAGGGCGACTGCGGCAATCAAGCTGCGGGTAGAGGAAGGGGGGATGTGCATCAATGTCTCCTGTGGGTTTGAAAAATGGGGGGCGGTTTAGGATTTTTTAGGGCGCAGCAGCAAACCGACCGGGCCGGTGTGCCACCAGTGGCGCACACCACGGCGCGGTTGGCCCATGGCTTGGGTGATGCGGTCGAGCGTGATGGCCAGCAGCACGATGCCCAAGCCGCCGACGGTGGCCAAGCCCATGTCCAGCCGCCCAATGCCGCGCAGCACCATTTGACCGAGACCGCCGACGGCAATCATCGAGGCGATGACGACCATCGACAGCGACAGCATCAGCGACTGGTTAACGCCGGCCATGATGGACGGCATGGCCAGCGGCAGCTGCACTTTGAGCAGCATTTGCAGTGGTGAGGCACCGTAGGCGCGGCCCGCTTCAATCAAATCGGGGCGCACTTGGCGAATGCCCAAATTGGTCAGACGCACCAGCGGTGGTAGGGCAAAAACAATGGTGACGATGACGCCGGGCACGTTGCCAATGCCAAACAGCATCACCACCGGCACCAAATAGACAAAGGCGGGCGTGGTTTGCATGGCGTCCAAAAACGGCCGCATCAGGTTTTGTGCCCGGTCGCTGGAGGCCAGAAAAATGCCCAGCGGCATCCCGATGACGACACAAAACACCAGCGAGGTCAGCACCAGCGACAGCGTCACCATCGCCTCGGGCCAGATGCCCAGCATGGCCACCAGCAGCAGCGACACCACCGCGCCCACGGCGATCAGCCGGCCCGCAAATTGCCACGCCAGCAGGCCCAGCAGTGCAATCATCGCCAGCGTCGGCAGGGCGGTCAGCAGGTTTTCCACCCAAGTGAGCGTGGCGTCGATGGGGGCGCGCACGGTTTGAAAGAACGGGCGAAAGTTCTCCACCACCCAACCCAAGCCGTGGTTGATCCACGCCTCGATGGGCAGTGAGCCGTCCCACAGCTGTTGCAGCGCAAAGCCGTTGTCGGCGCCAGATGCGCTGGCCACTTGGCCGGCGGCGTCGCCAGCGCTGGCCGGGGCATCCAGCCAGTTGCCCGCAGCGGCGGCTGGGGCATCGGCGTCCAGTGCCTCGGGGGCGGCGCTGCCCCACGGGTTGTCTTCGGCGGTGGCGGCGGTGGCGGCGGTGTCAGCCGCAGTGGCAGCGGGCGCCGCCGAGGCGTCGGCCCAAGGATCGGGGTTGGGGGCGGCCGCCTGGCTGATCAGCACGGCCTCGCTGGTCGGGAGTGGATCGTTCATATATTTTTGGACTTTCAATGGGGGCTGGCGGCGCTGCTGGGGGCGTGCTCGGTGCGCGGTTCTATCGGCGGCGTGTCGCGATCGAGAAACTTCAGCAGCGTGGTTTTGCTGATGACGCCCATCAAGCGGCCATCGGCCTGCACCACCGGCAGCGCGCAGGGCGCGTGCGCCACTTGGCCAAACAGGTCGGCCACCGGCGCCTCCAAGGCAATCGGCTCAACGCCTGGGACAAAAGCGTGTTGCAAGCCCAGCGGGCCGTGGTGGCCGTCCAGCGCGCTGCGCAGCGAGTCGGCCGAGACAGCGCCCAAATAGCGTTTTTGCGGGCTGACGATGTAGGCAAAGTCGCGGTCGCTCTCTTCAATCAAGCGCAGTGCAGCGCGGCTGCCCCGGTCGGTGTGCTCAGAGACGATGGTCAGCGCTTTGCGTGCAATGTCGCCGGCTTTGAACACCGCCGCCGCATCGACGCCGCTGACAAAACTGCGCACGTAGTCGTTGGCCGGGTTGCGCAAAATCTCGTCGGGCGTGCCCACCTGCACCACGTGGCCGTCTTTCATGATGGCAATGTGGTCGCCAATGCGCATGGCTTCGTCCAAGTCGTGCGAGATAAACACGATGGTGCGCCGCTTGACCTGTTGCAGCCGCATCAGCTCGGTTTGCATTTCGGTGCGGATGATCGGATCGAGCGCCGAAAATGCTTCATCCATCAGCAAAATCGACGGGTCCGACGCCAGCGCCCGCGCCAAGCCAACGCGCTGCTGCATGCCGCCCGACAGCTCATCGGGGTAGCTGGCGCCCCAGCCTTCCAGCCCGACTTGGGCCAGCGCTTGGGCGGCCAGTTGCTGGCGCTGGGTGCGCTCGACGCCGGCCAGTTCTAGGCCAAAGGCGGTGTTGTCCAGCACCGTCATGTGCGGCATCAGCGCAAACGACTGAAACACCATGCTGATGTCTTTGCGCCGCAGCGCGCGCATTTGCGCGTCTGAGAGTTGGTTGATATCGACGTCATCGACCAAGATGCGCCCCGCCGTGGGTTCGATTAAGCGGTTAAGCATCCGCACCAGCGTCGATTTGCCCGAGCCAGACAGCCCCATGACGACAAAAATCTCGCCGGGCGCGATGGTGAAGCTGGCGTCAAACACGCCAATCGACTGGCCGGTGCGCGCCAAAATGTCTTGCTTGCTGTGGCCTTGGCGCACCAAGTCCAGCGCGGTTTGGGGTTGGTCGCCAAAAACTTTAAAGACGTTTTCGATAGTGATTTGTTTGGCCACGGGGGCAGGTCTCCTTGGTGAGGGAGCAGCGGCGCGTCAGAAAAACCGATGCAGCGGCCACGCCCGGTGGTGCGGATGCACGCGGGACGATAAAAAGTGGACACGTCGGGGTGACCAAGAGGCGCTACCCAGCAACAAGGGCTGTGCAGTGCCGTGGTGCGCTTCAAAAGAGGTCTGGACAGAGGACTCTTGAATCACGCGGACACCGTGCGGGCGCTGTGAGCGCTGCAAAAGTGCCGGGTTCTATCCATGCCGAACATTCGGCGGGGCGCGGGGCCCGTTTGACAATTCCCAAGGCTGGGAAGGGTTCGAGGGAGTCGATTACCTTCGTTGAAGGTTGTAAAACATCGCCAAAGTATAAAAATACAAATTGTTTAAGTCAAAACACAGGTTTTTCAATTTGTGGTATTTGCAAAACAAGGTTACTGCGCCGCGCTGTCGGGGGCGGCAATAGCGGCTTAACTCTCGTCAAACTGCGTCTGGCGGCTGTCTGGCGGGGCGCTGCCTTTGCGCCGGCGGTCGATAAACCAGGCCAAAAATGGCAGCAACAGCAGCGAGCCGGGCACCACCCAAATCAATAAATACGGGCTGACCGAGGAGGCGCTGCGCATGACGCTGCGCAGGTGTTCACGCTCATGGGCCGTCCAATGGCCTTGGCGGCGTTGGCGCACCAGCCACACCAGCGAGCCCCTGAGGGTGGCCAGTTCGCGCTTGAGGCGGGTTTTTTCGCGGTGGTTGCCGGCTAAAAATGCGCTAAACCACTCGGGCTTGTTTTCCATGCGCCGCTGAAAACGGCGTTTGAGGCGTTGGCGGTGCGCGTTTAACCCAGACGCCGCAGCACCTTCGTCGTCGGTAGTGGCGGCAGGCTTGGGCGGCAATGGGGCGCTGGCTCCAACGTGGCGGGGCTTAGCGGTGCAGCTCGCCGGCGCGCTCGGGTTGGTAGACGATTTCTGTCACGCGCACCGTCATCGCTTTGCCGCCGGGGCCGGGCCAGGCCAATTCGTCGCCAATCGACAAGCCCAGCAAGGCCGAGCCGACCGGGGCAAAGATGGAGATGCGGTCGGCGCTGCCGTCCATGTCGCGCGGATACACCAGCGTTAAACAGAACTCTTTGCCGGTCTCGACAATGGAGAATTTGACGGTGGAGTTCATGGTCACCACACTGGCGGGCATTTCTTCGGGTGCCAGCACTTCTGCGCGATCTAGCTCGGCCTGCAACTCGGCCTTGCCGGCCAAGGCGCTGGACGGCAAAGCCGCCAGCAGGGCTTCAATCCGATCCAGATCTTGGGACGACAAAGTGATGGGGGGTTTGCGCACGGTGACTACCTCAAAGCTATTCTTAAACAGCTTTGAATGTAGCCCATTGGCAATGTTGCAGCGCTTGGCACGGTCAATCAAGAGGCGTGTGCGTCGCGCGCCCGCTGGCGGCAGGCGGCGTAAATGTCTTGCGCTGGTTGGTAGGCGCTGCTGCGCACGTCCAGCAAACCCAGCACCGAATGGAAGTAAGCGTCGTGCGTGATGCGCCGATCGCGCAGGTCGGTTTGCAGGCAGGCGGTGCTGATGCCGGTGCGCGCTTGCAGTGCGGGCGAGAGCCAAGTGATCCATGGGACATTTTTTTGCACATCGGGCGCAATGGCGTAGGGCAGGCCGTGTAAATACAGGTTGTTTTCGCCCAATGATTCGCCATGGTCTGCTACGTAAATCATAGCTGTCTGCGCTTGCTGTGATTGGGCTTGGAGCCACTTTATCGTATTTTCTAGTAAATCGTCGGTGGCCAGAATGCTGTTGTCGTAGGCGTTGACGATTTGCTGTTGTTGGCACTCTTGCAGCGCGTTGGAGGTGCATTCGGGCTCAAACCGCTTCAGCGCCGGCGCTGAGCGTTTGAAGTAGGCCGGCCCGTGGCTGCCCATTTGGTGCAGCACCACCACCGTGCCGCGTGCGCGTTGCTCGGCTGGCAAGGCGGCAATGCGCGCGTCCAAGTCTTTTAGCAAGATGCTGTCAAAGCATTCACCGCCGGGACACAGCGCTGGGTCTTTGTCTTTTTGCTTGGGGATGTTGGCGTAAGGCACGCGATCGCACACGCCTTTGCAGCCCGATTGGTTGTCGACCCACAGCACGGCCAAACCGGCGTGTTGCAGTACGTCGAGCAAGGTTTCGTCATTGCCGCTGCGGCTTTCAAAAGCTGCTTTGCCCAGGTGCGAAAACATACACGGCAAAGACGCTGCGGTGCTGGTGCCGCACGACCAAGCGTTGCGTGCGCTGCTCAGATCGCTGCGCGCTGACAGCTGCGGCGTAGTGGCACGGGCGTAGCCGTTGAGGGCAAAGTTGCCGCTGCGTCCGGTTTCGCCCAGCACCAACACCAGCAGTGGCGCTTGGGTTTGTCCGCTGTAGCTGGCGCCCAATTGGGCGTCGCGCCCCAAGGGGCGCAGGGTGTGGTTTTCGGGGTTGAGTTTTTGTACGGCCAAGTCGCCCAGCGCGTACACGCTGTTGATCGGGTTGATCAGGTAGCGCAGCCGGGTGTGGTTGCGCATGGTGGACGAAAAGTCTTGAAACACCAGCAGCAAGCTGGCCACCAAGAGGGCGATGGCCGCCGCCAGCAGCAGCGCGTTGTGCCACAGCTGGCGCCCCGCGCCCAGGCGGCGCAGCGGACGTGGGTACAGCCAGACCAGCGGCGGCGCGGTCAAGGCCAGCACCGTGGCCGCCAGGCGCCACGACAGCAGGTCGCCAGCCTCGCGCACATCGGTGTGCAGCACGTTGGTCAACATATCGGCATCGATAAGCACGCCGTAGGCCAGCATGAAATAAGCGCCAAAACCGGCCATCAGCAGCAGCAGCGTGGCGGCGGGTTTCAGCGTCAAGCGCCACGCCAGCAGACTTAGCAGTGCCGCATTGCCGGCGGCGATGATGACGGCAAACGCCACGGCAAAACCCCAGCTGCGCAGACTGCCTTGGCCTGGCAGCGTCGCCAGCGCGCGCCACAAGGGCAGGTTGCACACCGTGGCCAGCCAGACGCTGATCACTACTACTACCCACGCCGGATGCAGCGCGCGCTGGCTGGGTGCGGCTACAGAGCCAGAGAAAGTAGAGATGGAAGTGGGAGCCCAAGCAAACCGCGAGGGCAGCAGACGGCGCAAAAGCAAAGACATGGAATAGCTCGTGCCGCCTGGGGCGCAGGCCGGCTGTCAGGAGAGAAAAACGAAGGCCGCATCATGCGCCTAATTGGCTAGCGTGGTGGCGCAAGTGGTCGTTGATAAAGCTCTGGATGAAGTAGTAGCCGTGGTCGTAGCCTGGCTGGCGGCGCAGCTGCAACGGCTGGCTGACGCTGGCGCAGGCGGCTTCAAAGGTTTCGGGAAGGAGTTGCTTTTCGATGAGAAATTTGTCCGCCAAGCCTTGGTCGACCAAGATGCCGCCGGGGTAAGGCGCAGTGGTTTGCGCCGCCATCAGCGCGCTGGCATCGTGGTTGAGCCATTGCGCCTTGTCGCTTCCTAGGTAGCCGGCAAAGGCTTTTTGGCCCCACGGGCATTGCGTTGGCGCGGCAATCGGTGCCAGTGCTGACAGGCTTTTGAACATTCCCGGATGGCGCAGCGCCAGCGTCAAGGCGCCGTGCCCGCCCATCGAGTGGCCAAAGATGCCGATGCGCTCTATGTCTATTGGCAGCTTTTGGGCCAGCAGTGGCAGCAGATCGCGCGTCACATAGCTCTCCATGCGCCAGTGCGCCTGCCACGGCGCTTGGGTGGCGTCGAGGTAAAAGCCCGCGCCGACGCCAAAGTCCCAGCTGTCGGCCTCGCCCGGCGCATTGGCGCCGCGCGGACTGGTATCGGGCGCCACCAGCGCCAAACCCAGCTCGGCCGCCAAGCGCTGGGCGCCGGCTTTGGTCATAAAGGTTTCTTCGTTGCAGGTCAGCCCGGCCAGATAGATCAGCGCGGGCACCTTGGCGCCGTGCAAAGCCTGTGGCGGCAGATAGACCGAAAAGCGCATCGGCAAGCCAATCTCGCGCGACTGGTGCTGGTAAAAGCGCTGCGCACCGCCAAAGCAGGCGTGGGCGTTGGTCAGTTCTAGCGTCGTGTGCATGGCAATAACTCCTAAAAAAATAGCTGCAAGCGCTTGCATTTAAAGCATTTGCAGCTGTTTTGATACGCAAACCCTTGCGGGCTCTGCGCTACGTGCTCATCTTTTTATAAAGCCTAGTAAACGATGACCGAGCGAATCGACTGGCCCGCGTGCATCAAATCAAAGGCGTGGTTGATGTCGCAGAGGGGCATGGTGTGCGTGACAAACGGCGCCAGCTGGATTTTGCCGCTCATGGCGTCCTCGACCATGGCGGGCAACTCGCTGCGGCCTTTGACGCCGCCAAAGGCCGAGCCCAGCCATTTGCGCCCGGTCACCAGTTGGAACGGGCGGGTCGAAATCTCTTGGCCGGCGCCGGCCACGCCAATCACCACCGACTGGCCCCAGCCGCGGTGCGCGCATTCCAGCGCGGCGCGCATCACTTGGGTGTTGCCAATGCACTCAAAGCTGTGGTCAACGCCCCACGTCGTCATCTCGACGATGACTTGCTGAATCGGCTTGTCAAAGTCTTTCGGGTTGATGCAATCGGTGGCACCAAAAGTGCGCGCCAAATCGAATTTTCCGGGGTTGGTGTCGATGGCGATGATGCGCCCGGCCTTGGCCAGTTGGGCACCTTGAATCACCGCCAAGCCAATGCCGCCCAAGCCAAACACCGCCACGCTGTCGCCTTCTTGCACTTTGGCGGTGTTTTTGACCGCGCCCAGACCGGTGGTCACGCCGCAGCCGAGTAAACACACTTGTTCAGGATTGGCTGCCGGGTTGATTTTGGCCAGCGAGACGGCAGCGACTACGGTGTATTCGCTGAAGGTGCTGCAGCCCATGTAGTGAAAAATCGGCTCGCCTTGGTAAGAAAAGCGCGTGGTGCCATCGGGCATCAAGCCCTTGCCCTGCGTGGCGCGCACGGCGACGCACAGGTTGGTTTTGCCCGATTTGCAGAACAGGCACTCGCCGCATTCGGCGGTGTAGAGCGGAATCACATGGTCGCCCGGCTGCACGCTGGTCACGCCTTCGCCGACTTCGATGACGATGCCCGCGCCTTCGTGGCCCAGCACGGCGGGAAAGACGCCTTCGGGGTCATCGCCGCTCAGGGTGAAGGCATCGGTGTGGCAAACGCCGGTGTGGGTAATTTTGACCAGCACTTCGCCCGCTTGCGGCGGCGCGACGTCGATTTCGACGATTTGCAGGGGTTCTCCAGCTTTGAAGGCAACGGCGGCACGGGATTTCATGGCAGACCTCTTTCAACAAATAAAAAAGCCCGCCGGGGCACGGCGGGCTTGGCGTTTTAGTGTGCGCAGCTTAACGCTTGTCGAGCGGCTGCACGTCGCGTGCGGTAGAGCCGACAAACAGCTGGCGCGGACGGCCGATTTTGTACTCGGGGTCGGCAATCATTTCGTTCAGTTGGGCAATCCAGCCGACGGTGCGGGCCAGCGCAAAGATGCCGGTGAACAATTTCACTGGAATGCCCATGGCGCGCTGCACGATGCCGGAGTAGAAGTCGACGTTGGGGTAGAGCTTGCGCGAGACGAAGTAGTCGTCTTCCAGGGCAATGCGCTCGACTTCTTTGGCCAGCTTGAACAGTGGGTCGTTTTCTAGGCCCAGCTCGGCCAGCACTTCGTTGCAAGTTTCTTGCATCAGCGTGGCGCGTGGGTCGTAGTTTTTGTAGACGCGGTGACCAAAACCCATCAGCTTGACGCCAGAGTTTTTGTCCTTGACCTTCTCCATGAACTCGCCGACTTTGTCGATGCCGCCGTTGGCTTGGATTTCTTCCAGCATATTCAGGCAGGCTTCGTTGGCACCGCCGTGGGCAGGGCCCCACAGGCAAGCGACGCCAGCAGCAATGGCGGCAAACGGGTTGGTGCCCGAGGAGCCGCACAGGCGCACCGTGGAGGTGGAGGCGTTTTGCTCGTGGTCAGCGTGCAAGATGAAGATGCGGTCCAGGGCGCGTTCCAGCACCGGGTTGACCACGTACTCTTCGCACGGCGTAGCAAACATCATGCGCAGGAAGTTGCCGGCGTATGACAGGTCGTTGCGTGGGTACACGTAAGGCTCGCCCTTGCCGTATTTGTAGGCCATGGCGACCAGCGTTGGCATTTTGGAGATCAGGCGGATGGCGGCAATTTCGCGGTGCTGCGCGTTGTTGATGTCCGTGCTGTCGTGGTAGAAGGCCGACATGGCACCGACCAAGCCGGTGAGCACCGCCATCGGGTGTGCGTCACGGCGGAAGCCGCGCAGGAAGAACTGCATCTGCTCGTTGACCATGGTGTGCTTGAGCACCATTTTGTGGAACTCGCCGCGCTGGTCAGCGTTGGGCAGTTCGCCGTTGAGCAGCAGGTAGCAGGTGTCGAGGTAGTCGCACTGCGTGGCCAGTTGCTCAATCGGGTAGCCGCGGTACAGCAGCTCGCCCTTGTCGCCGTCAATGTAAGTAATGGCCGACTGGCACGCCGCCGTCGAGAGGAAACCGGGGTCGTAGGTGAACAGGCCCGTTTGCCCATACAGCTTGCGGATGTCGATGACATCCGGGCCCACGCTGCCGTGGTACATCGGCATTTCTACGCTGGGACTGCCATTACTGAATGACAGGGTGGCTTTGTTGTCAGCTAACTTCATTGCTACTTTCCTTTTGGGGGTTTCCGATGGTCGATGGGTGGGCTGCGTCTGCAAGTGAACTGCGCGCCTAGGCAAGCTCTGGGCGCAGCATGGTGAGCATTTCGCGCACGTCTTCGGTGTCCAGCGCGTCTTGTGGCTCTTTGCGCCGCAGCAGCAAGTCCAGCAAGTCATGGTCACCAAGATCCATCAACACCATCAGGGCGTTGGCATGGCGCTCGGTGAGCTGGGACTCGAAGCGGGCGAAGAATTCTTTAATAAAAAGATCGTTTTCCAGCAGGCCGCGCCGGCAACGCCAGTGCAGCTTGCTGCGCGCGCGCTCATCAAGCAGCGGTGATACCGCTGCTGCGTCGCCCGGGTGCGGGGTAGGGCCCATGGTGGTGCGTGTTCCAGGGGCTTAGATGGTGCGGCGCACCATCAACTCTTTGATCTTGCCGATGGCGCGTGTCGGGTTCAAACCCTTAGGGCACACGTCCACACAGTTCATGATCGAGTGGCAGCGAAACAGCCGGTACGGGTCTTCTAGGTTGTCCAGGCGCTCGCCAGTGGCTTCGTCGCGGCTGTCGGCCAAGAAGCGGTAGGCCTGCAACAGACCTGCTGGGCCGACGAATTTGTCGGGGTTCCACCAGAAGCTGGGGCAAGAGGTGGAGCAACTGGCGCACAAAATACACTCGTACAGGCCGTCGAGCTCTTCGCGTTGTTCAGGCGACTGCAGGCGCTCTTTTTCAGGCGGCAAGTTGTCGTTGATCAGGTAGGGCTTGATCGAGTTGTACTGCTTGAAGAACTGCGTCATGTCGACGATCAGGTCGCGAATCACCGGCAGGCCCGGCAGGGGCTTTAGGGTGATGACGCCGGGCAGCGTGTTCATGTTGGTCAGGCAGGCCAGACCGTTTTTGCCGTTGATATTCATGGCGTCGGAGCCGCAAACACCCTCGCGGCAGGAGCGGCGGAAAGACAGCGCTGGGTCTTGCTCTTTGAGCTTGATCAGGGCGTCCAGCAACATACGCTCGTGGCCGTCGAGTTCGACCTCGATGGTTTGCATATAAGGCTTGGTGTCTTTGTCCGGGTCGTAGCGGTAGATTTGGAATGTGCGTTTCATGTGGCTTCTCTCGTGGGGCGACCTGGTTAGAACGTCCGGACTTTGGGGGGAATGCTGTCCACAGTCAGTGGCTTGAGGGTCACTGGCTTGTAGGTGAGGCTGTTGTTGGCGCTATGCCACAGCGTGTGCTTGAGCCAGTTCACGTCATCGCGGCCCAGCGGCGCGGTGGGGTGATCGGCGGGGTGCTCGTAGTCGTACACCGTGTGCGCGCCGCGGCATTCGCGCCGGGCTGCGGCGGAAACCATGGTGGCCTGCGCCACTTCGATCAGGTTGTCCACTTCCAGCGCTTCAATGCGCGCGGTGTTGAAGATTTTGGACTTGTCCTTGAGCGTGACGCTGGCGACGCGCTCGCGCAGGGCAGCAATCTTGGTGACGCCTTCGTCCATGCTGGCCTGGGTGCGAAACACGCCGGCGTGCTGTTGCATGGTGCTGCGGATGTCGCCCGCCAGTGCCTGCGAGTAGGTGCCCGAGGTGGAGTTTTCAAGCTGGTTCAAGCGCTCCAAGGTGCGCTCGGCCGCATCCTTGGGCAGTGGCTTGTGTACAGCGTTCTCTTTATTGAACTTGACAATGTGCTGGCCGGCGGCCTTGCCAAATACCAGCAAGTCCAGCAGCGAGTTGGTGCCCAAGCGATTGGCGCCGTGTACGCTGACGGCGGAGCATTCGCCTACCGCATACAAACCGTTGACTACTTGGTTGCTGGTGCCGTCGTGCGTGACGACTTGGCCATGGATGTTGGTCGGCACACCGCCCATTTGGTAGTGGATGGTGGGCACGACGGGAATCGGCTCGCGCGTGATGTCGACGTTGGCGAAGTTGACGCCAATTTCATACACCGACGGCAGACGCTTGTGGATGGTGTCGGCGCCCAAATGGTCGAGCTTGAGCAGTACGTAATCTTTGTTCGGGCCGCAACCACGGCCTTCTTTGATTTCTTGGTCCATCGAGCGCGAGACGAAGTCGCGCGGTGCCAAGTCTTTCAAAGTGGGCGCGTAGCGCTCCATGAAACGCTCGCCATTGCTGTTGAGCAAAATGGCGCCCTCGCCGCGGCAGCCTTCGGTCAGCAGCACGCCCGCGCCGGCCACGCCGGTGGGGTGGAACTGCCAGAACTCCATGTCTTGCAGCGGAATGCCGGCACGTGCCGCCATGCCCAGGCCGTCACCGGTGTTGATGAAGGCGTTGGTCGAGGCGGCAAAAATGCGGCCGGCGCCACCGGTGGCCAGCAGCACGGTTTTGGCTTCGAGGATGTACAGGTCGCCGGTTTCCATCTCCAGGGCGGTCACGCCGACGACGTCGCCGTCTTCGTCGCGAATCAGGTCCAGCGCCATCCATTCGACGAAGAAGTTGGTCTTGGCTTTGACGTTTTGCTGGTACAGCGTGTGCAGCATGGCGTGACCAGTGCGGTCAGCGGCGGCGCAGGCGCGCTGCACGGCTTTTTCGCCGTAGTTGGCGGTGTGGCCGCCAAACGGGCGCTGGTAAATGGTGCCGTCGGCGTTGCGGTCGAATGGCATGCCGAAGTGTTCTAGCTCATACACCACCTTGGGGGCTTCGCGGCACATGAATTCGACGGCGTCTTGGTCGCTCAGCCAGTCGCCGCCCTTGATGGTGTCGTAGAAGTGGTAGTGCCAGTTGTCCTCGCTCATATTGCCCAGCGATGCGCTCACACCACCTTGCGCTGCCACGGTGTGGCTGCGGGTGGGAAACACTTTGGACAGCGAGGCCACATTCAGGCCGGCGCGCGAGAGTTCGAGTGCGGCGCGCATACCCGAGCCACCGGCTCCGATGATGACGACGTCGAATTTGCGTTTGGAAATATTGGCGTTGGTATAGCTCATGGATTAGCCTTTGTTCGCAAAATGTGAAGCTGTAATTACAGGCGCCACAAAACTTGTACCGCCCAGCCGGCGCAGCCGATCAACCAGACGATGGTGAAAACTTGCAGCAATAGGCGCGTGCCTGCTGGCTGAACGTAGTCCATCCACACGTTACGCATACCGACCCAAGCGTGGTAGGCCAGCGACAAAATGGCGACCAAGGTCAGCGCCTTCATCCACTGCGGTGAAAACAGGCCGGCCCACGAGTCGTAGCCAATCGGGCCGCTCGATAGCAGCAGGCGTGCCAGAACCAGTACGGTAAAAATTGCCATCAAGGCAGCGGTGACGCGCTGACTGAGCCAGTCACGTACGCCATAGTGCGCGCCTACGACAAGGCGAGCGGAGCCATAATTTTGAGCCATGGTGTTTTTCCTAATCAATAAAAACGGTGGTGCAGGCGGTGGACGTCCTGCATTGTCAAAACCTTAATAAGCGCCAAACAGCTTCAGACCCAAAATCAAGGTCAGACTCAGGCTCAGGACGTATACGGTGGCGGCGGATTGGCGGCCAAAGGTTTTGGTCACGGCAGCGTGGTTGATGTCCATGATCAGGTGGCGAATGCCGGCAACGAAGTGGTGCAGATAGGCCCAGATGATCACCAATGTCATCAATTTGACCAACCATCCCGGCAAAATACCCAAATTGCTGTTAAATGCCGCTTTGAATGCGCCAAACGATATTTCGGACGACAGCGAGGTGTCGAGCATCCAAACAATGAACGGCAGCAATAAAAACAAAATGACGCCGCTGGCGCGGTGCATACCCGATACCAAGGCGGCTAACGGCCATCGGTAGCCGGGCAGGTCGGACAAGGCGTTGATGTTGCGAAATTCAGGCCGTTTTTTGGCTATCTCGGTCATGGCAAGGGCTTTCGTGGATGTAACTGCTGTGTAATTCGTGCGTCGATACAGGGCAAAATTTTATTGCACTGCAACAAGTCGACACGCGGCTCGGGGGACATTCTCGTTTTTTTGTGCGCGCTAGGCCAGCGTATTGTCAGGGTTTGTGGCTATTTTCAATTCAATTCGTTGCGGTAATGGTGCGTATCGGTGCGGTAGAGGCCGCGCCGTAACTCCATGGGAACATCGTTATATGTGTAAGCAAGACGTTCGACGCTCAATAAAGGCGTTGCGGGCGCGATGTGCAGCAGCGCTGCTTGTTCTGTATCGGCCAGCACCGCGCGGATTTTTTCTTCGGCGCGCACCATGCGCACGCCAAAGTCCAGCTCTAGCATGGCGTAGGTAGGGCCGGGGTAATTGGCCATGTGCGCCGTGGTCAAGCCTTTGAAGGCTTGGCCGGGCAGCCAGATGTCTTCCAAAATGGTAGGAATACCTTGAAATGACAGCACACGGCGCGCTTGGATGACCGATTCGCTGGTGCGCAGGCCTAAAGCGCGGGCAACGTCGGCGGGTGCGCGCACCTGTTTGCAGTCGATGATGTGGCGCTCGGCCGGGCCTTCGACGCTGGCGTCACCGCTGTCGGGTAGCAGGCGCAAAAAGCGGTATTGCACTTGGTGCTCGGCGTGGGTGGCGACAAACGTGCCTTTGCCTTGGCGGCGGATTACTAAATTTTCTGCGGCCAAGTCGTCGATGGCTTTGCGCACCGTGCCTTGGCTAACGCGAAAGCGCGCCGCTAAATCAATCTCGCTGGGAATGGCTTCGCCGGGCTTCCATTCGCCCGATTGCAGGCTTTGCAAAATAAGCCCTTTGATCTGTTGGTACAGCGGGCTGAATGCAGGCGCTGGCAGACCGGCCGCGCCGGTGGGCGAGGCGGGGGTATCGGCAGCAAAAGAGGGCGTGGAGGGCATAGGTGTGCAGCGCAATGCGAGCGTGTGCCTAGTGTGCGCAAACGGCATCGTGAACCGCTGAATCATATCTTATATAAGACATAAGACAAATTGACGCAGCCTTGATTTCAGGTAAAATCGACAGCTGTTAGCGGGGCGCATGTAGCTGATAACAGGTGCAGGTAGCGGCCGCTGTGTTCGCAGTTGTTTTCCTCGATTTCCTTCACTGTCTGGAGTTTCTACATGAGCAAAAAACCCGTCCGCGTAGCTGTTACTGGTGCCGCAGGCCAAATTGGTTACGCCCTGCTGTTTCGCATTGCCTCTGGCGAAATGCTGGGCAAAGATCAGCCGGTCATTCTTCAGTTGCTCGAAGTGCCGGTGGAAGGTCCACAAAAAGCGCTCAAGGGCGTGATGATGGAGTTGGATGATTGCGCTTTCCCGCTGCTCGTCGAAATGACGGCCCACGACGACCCGATGACCGCCTTCAAAGACGCCGACTACGCCCTGTTGGTCGGCTCGCGTCCCCGTGGCCCCGGCATGGAACGTGCTGAATTGTTGGCTGTCAATGGCGCCATCTTCACCGCCCAAGGCAAGGCCCTCAACGCCGTCGCCAGCCGCGATGTCAAGGTGCTGGTAGTGGGCAATCCTGCCAACACCAACGCCTACATCGCCATGAAGTCGGCCCCTGATCTGCCACGCAAAAATTTTACGGCTATGTTGCGTTTGGACCACAACCGCGCTGCCAGCCAAATCGCTGCCAAAACCGGCAAGGCCGTGGCTGACATTCAAAAGCTCACCGTCTGGGGCAACCACTCGCCAACGATGTACGCCGACTACCGTTTTGCCACCATCAACGGCGAAAGCGTCGCCCAGATGATCAACGACCAAGACTGGAACGCCAACACCTTCCTGCCCACGGTAGGCAAGCGCGGCGCAGCCATCATTGAGGCGCGCGGCTCTTCGTCGGCAGCGTCGGCCGCCAACGCCGCCATCGACCATATGCGCGACTGGGCTTTGGGCACCAACGGCCAATGGGTCACCATGGGTATTCCATCGGACGGCCAGTACGGCATCCCCAAGGACACCATGTTTGGCTTTCCAGTGACCTGCGAAAATGGCGAATACAAAATCGTCGAAGGCCTTGAAATTGACGCTTTCTCCCAAGAACGCATCAACAAAACGCTGGAAGAGCTGCAAGGCGAGCAAGACGGCGTCAAGCACCTGCTGTAAGCCACGGCATATGAAGCATCCGCGCGATATTTTGCTCGGGGCGCAAGCTGGCGGCGCTGCTTTGCCGGTTTGCGACCACTACAGTGGCGCACCGACGCGGATGCTCAAAAGCCTGCAATTGCAGGCTGAAATGACGCAGGAGTTCGGCGCCTGTGTCTTTGACGTCACCCTGGACTGTGAAGACGGCGCCCCTGTGGGCGGCGAAGCTGCGCACGCCCAGCTGGTGGCACAACTGGCCCAGGGCGCTGCCCCCGAGGCCCGCGTTGCCGCCCGTGTCCACCCGGTCGACCACCGCGCTTTTGCCAACGACATGGCCACCATTGCTGGCCAGGCTGGCCATCGCCTGTGCCACATCATGCTGCCTAAGGTCGAGTCAGTCGACGACGTTTTACTGGCCGAAAAAGCCCTAGAGCGCGCTGGTGCAGGGCATTTGCCGCTACAAGTATTGATTGAATCGCCTGCCGCAGTACACCGCGCCTTTGAGATCGCTGCGCACCCGCGTGTGCAAAGCCTGAGCTTTGGGCTGATGGATTTTGTCTCCGCCCACGGCGGGGCTATTGCGGCCAGCGCTATGGGCTCGGTCGGACAGTTTTCACACCCGCTGGTGGTACGCGCCAAACTCGAAATATCTGCCGCCTGCCATGCCCATGGCAAAGTGCCGTCGCACTGCGTGGTCACTGAATTCAACGACAGCGCTGCCTTGCAAGCGTCTGCCAGCCGGGCCGCGCGTGAATTTGGCTACACGCGTATGTGGAGCATCCACCCAGCGCAAATTCGTCCTCTGTTGGCCGCTTTTGCGCCCACCCGCGACGATATTGAAATTGCTTCTAAAATAATAGCTAATGCCGCTCTGGCTGATTGGGCTCCCATCAGTTTTGAGGGTGTATTGCACGATCGTGCCAGTTACCGCTATTTCTGGCAGGTGCTAGAGCGTGCGCACCGCACCGGTCAAACCTTGCCAAGCGCTGTGCAGGCTTGGTTTGCTACCCTCTGTTCCTGACCATATTTCAGCGTTGGAGCTCCTATGAAAACCCTGCTTTTATCTGCCCTGGTGGCATTGGTTCCCAGTTTGGTAATGGCACAAGCGGCACCGGCCAAAGCACCGGCTAAGGCACCGGTCAAAGCCAAAGCCAAAGCCACGGCCAAAAAAGCTGCACCCAAAAGCACGGCCAAGGCAGCCGTCGCCAAAGCCAAAACCCCCACACCGCCCAATGCGGTGGTAGCCAAGGCTCAGCCTGCCAGTCGGCACTTGTACAGCGCCGCCCCCGCCATTGTCGCCAGTGTTGCCGCTGCCCAAGGCGGCTCCAACGATCTGCTGGCCCTGGCAGACCGGGTGTACGTTGGCCGCATTGCTTGCGAACTGGGCGCCCATGTGACGGTGACCGCAGACGGCACGGCCCCCGGTCACTTTCACGTCGAAGGCAAAAATTTCAAGTACTACATGAGCCCGGTGACCACCACCACCGGCACCGTGCGCCTCGAAGACACCAAAGCGGGCGCGGTTTGGCTGCAAATTGCCAACAAATCGATGCTGATGAACCAAAAACTCGGCCAGCGCTTGGCCGACGAATGCATGAGTTCTGAGCAGGTGGTGGTGGCCGAGGCCATCAAGCGCAACCCGCCCCCCAGCGTGCTCGAACCCCTGCCCGCTGCCAAGCAAGCCAAGTAAGCCAAATAAATAAGAACCGCACGGCAAGAGCATCTATCTGCCGGCCCTCCCCCACTTTAGAACGTAACCCCTGGAGAGAGAATTCATGTTGAAAGCCTACCGCGACCATGTGGCCGAACGCGCCGCCTTGGGTATCCCACCGCTGCCACTGACAGCCAAGCAAACCGGTGAACTGATCGAGTTGCTGAAAAATCCACCCGCTGGTGAAGAAGCCACCCTGGTTGAGCTGATCACCCACCGCGTGCCCGCTGGCGTGGACGACGCCGCCAAGGTTAAAGCCAGCTACTTGGCGGCTGTGGCCCACGGCACCGAGCAATGCTCCCTCATCAGCCGCGAGCAAGCCACCGAGCTGCTAGGCACCATGCTGGGCGGCTACAACCTGACGCCGCTGATCGACTTGCTCGACGACGCCGCTGTGGCCCCTGTTGCTGCTGAAGCGCTGAAAAAGACGCTGTTGATGTTTGACCAGTTCCACGACGTCAAAGAAAAAGCCGACAAGGGCAACGCCTTGGCCAAGGCCGTGGTGCAAAGCTGGGCCGATGCCGAGTGGTTCACCAGCCGCCCCGAAGTGCCACAAAGCATCACCCTGACGGTGCTCAAGGTCACCGGCGAAACCAATACCGACGACCTCTCGCCCGCGCCTGATGCTTGGAGCCGCCCGGACATCCCGCTGCACGCCTTGGCGATGCTGAAAAACAAGCGCGACGGCATCACCCCTGAAGAAGACGGCAAGCGCGGCCCCATCAAGTTCATTGAAGACCTGCGTGCCAAAGGCAACTTGGTGGCCTACGTTGGCGATGTGGTCGGCACCGGTTCGAGCCGCAAGTCGGCTACCAACAGCGTGCTGTGGTTCACCGGCGAAGACATCCCGTTTGTGCCCAACAAGCGCTTTGGCGGCGTCTGCCTCGGCTCCAAAATTGCCCCCATCTTCTACAACACCATGGAAGACGCCGGCGCACTGCCCATCGAGCTGGACGTGAGCCAGATGAACATGGGCGACACCATCGAGCTGCGCCCCTACGAAGGCAAAGCGCTCAAAGATGGCCAAGTGATTGCCGAGTTCACCGTCAAGAGCGATGTGCTGTTTGACGAAGTGCGCGCCGGTGGCCGCATTCCGCTCATCATTGGCCGTGGCCTGACCGCTAAAGCGCGCGAAGCACTGGGCTTGCCCGCTTCCACGCTGTTCCGCCTGCCGCAAGTGCCTAAGAGCCACGGCAAAGGCTTCACGCTGGCGCAAAAAATGGTGGGCCGCGCCTGCGGTCTGCCTGAAGGCCAAGGCGTGCTGCCCGGTACCTACTGCGAACCCAAGATGACCTCGGTCGGCTCGCAAGACACCACCGGACCAATGACCCGCGACGAACTCAAAGACTTGGCTTGCCTCGGCTTTAGCTCTGACTTGGTGATGCAATCGTTCTGCCACACCGCCGCTTACCCCAAGCCAGTCGACGTGAAGATGCACCACGAGCTGCCTCACTTCATCAGCACCCGCGGCGGCATTGCCCTCAAACCCGGCGACGGCATCATCCACAGCTGGCTCAACCGTATGTTGCTGCCCGACACCGTCGGCACTGGCGGTGACAGCCATACCCGTTTCCCGGTCGGCATCAGCTTCCCTGCGGGCTCCGGTCTGGTGGCGTTTGCTGCCGCTACCGGCGTGATGCCGCTGGATATGCCCGAGTCGGTGCTGGTGCGCTTTAAGGGCACCATGCAGCCGGGCGTGACGCTGCGCGACTTGGTACACGCCATTCCGCTGTACGCCATCAAAGCCGGTTTGCTCACCGTGGCCAAGCAAGGCAAGAAGAACATCTTCTCGGGCCGCATCCTCGAAATCGAAGGCCTGCCAGACCTGAAAGTCGAGCAAGCTTTTGAGCTGTCCGACGCCTCTGCCGAGCGTTCGGCAGCGGGCTGCACCGTACACCTGAACAAGGCACCGGTCATCGAGTACCTGCAGTCCAACATCGTGTTGCTGAAAAACATGATTGCCCAAGAGTACGCCGACGTGCGCACCATCAGCCGCCGCATCCAAGCGATGGAAGCTTGGCTGGCCGATCCGCAGTTGCTGGCACCCGATGCCGACGCTGAGTACGCCGCCGTGATCGAAATCGATCTGGCCGATATTGTTGAGCCCATCGTTTGCTGCCCCAACGACCCAGACGACGCCAAAACGCTGTCCGATGTTGCTGGTACGGCGATTGATGAAGTGTTCATCGGTTCGTGCATGACCAACATTGGTCACTTCCGTGCCGCCTCCAAGCTGCTCGAAGGCAAGCGCGACATTCCGGTCAAACTGTGGATGGCGCCGCCGACCAAAATGGACGCGCAGCAACTGAGCGATGAAGGCCACTACGGCGTCTTCGGTGCCGCTGGCGCGCGCATGGAAATGCCCGGCTGCTCGCTGTGCATGGGCAACCAGGCACAAGTGAAAGAAGGCGCCACTGTGATGTCTACCAGCACACGCAACTTCCCCAACCGCTTGGGCAAGAACACCAACGTGTACTTGGGCTCGGCAGAGCTGTCGGCCATTGCCTCCAAAATTGGCCGCATCCCGACCAAGGCCGAATACTTGGCGGACATGGGCGTGATCAAGTCCAGCAGCGAACAGATCTACCAATACCTCAATTTTGACCAGATTGAAGAGTACGCAGACGTCGCCAAGGGCGTGGCCGCTTAACGCGCCAAACGCGTCCAACGCGTCCAACGCGTTTTAGGGCTTCAAAATCCCGTAAAAAAACCCGCTTCGGCGGGTTTTTTTGTGGTCTATCGGGCGCTGGATGTGCTTTTTATCGAGCCTTCAACCATGTGCCGGTGTGGCTGTCAGCGTCACCCCCAGTGCGCGCGCCACCCGCAAGATGGTGTCAAAACGCGGCTTGGCGCCGGGCGCCAGTGCTTTGTAAAGGCTCTCTCTCCCTAGCCCGGCATCTTTGGCTACTTGGGCCATGCCCTTGGCTTTGGCAATATGGCCAATGGCACTGAGCAGCTCGTCAGGGTCGCCATCTGCCAGTACCTGCGTCAGGTACTCGGCAATCGCCTCGTCGCTGCCCAAGTAGCGTGCCATGTCAAAGTGAACCAGTTTTTCTGCCATCTCAAATTTCCTTTGCGAGTTGCTTGGCCCGCTGAATGTCGCGGGTCTGTGTGGACTTATTTCCCCCGGCCAGCACCACCACCAGATGGCCACCGCGCTGCACAAAGTACACCCGGTAGCCGGGGCCAAGGTCTACGCGCAACTCTGAAACCCCGTCACCCACCGGCTTCACATCACCCAGATTGCCTTCAGCCATCCGCGCGATTCGGCGCGCAATGGACACCTGAGCGCGAATGTCACGCAGCCCATCCAGCCAAGATTGAAACGACTCAGTCAGCTGAACAGTGAACATAGAATAAATCGTATCCAATTAGATACTATTTATTGTCCTATGCCTGCATATGCAGCCGGGCTCAGGCGGCACTGGTGTCTTTTGGCGCGGCGTCCGCGGCGGGCTTGGTGGCCAGTTTGCTGGCCAGGAAATCATCAAAGCCTTGCATCACCAGTGCGTAGGTTTTGTTGATGCCTTGCTCAATCGGGCTGTCTTCGCCCATCACGCCCAAGCCGCCAAGGATGTCTTTGGCCTCGCCAAAACCTTTTTCAAAGCCGCCCCGAATCAGGTTGACAAAGTCTTGTGCGAGGACATCGGGGTCTTTGCCCTTGTTGCGGGCTTGCCCAGCATAAGCGTCATAAAACGCAGTCGATAGCGACAAAATGCGCCCGGCGGTGGCCTCAGGCGTGTTCACTGGGGTGGCAGTGTCGCCAATGGCGTTGGGCCCTAGCTCGGGCTCTAGCACGGCATTGATGCGATCAATGGCGGTGCGATACAGCAGGGCCAGCGAGGTGTTGGCCGACTTGATCGACACGTCCATCGAGGCTTGCAAAATTTGCGAATTTTGCTCGGCCCGCCGGGTGCTGGCCGAGGTGCTGGAGGA
>JAGNSH010000086.1 GCA_017988165.1 Giesbergeria sp.
CATGCACCTGTTTGGCTTCACCATCAACATGATCACGCTGATGGCGCTGAGCCTGTGCGTGGGCCTGCTGATTGACGACGCCATCGTGGTGCGCGAGAACATCGTGCGCCATGTGCAAATGGGCAAAAACAACTTCAATGCCGCGCTGGACGGCACACAAGAAATTGGGCTGGCGGTGCTGGCGACCACGCTGTCCATCGTTGCGGTGTTTTTGCCGATTGGTTTTATGGGCGGCATCATCGGCAAGTTTTTTCATGAATTTGGCCTGACGATTGCCGTAGCGGTGCTGATTTCGATGTTTGTCAGCTTCACGCTGGACCCGATGCTGTCGAGCATTTGGCACGACCCCAGCATCCACCGCCACGGTGCTGGTGTCGGCGCTGGCAATGACTCCGCTGCCCAGCCACGCACCTTTTACGACAAGACGATTGGCCGCGTCACCGGCTGGTTTGACCGCACCACCGAGCGGCTGGCGCAGGGCTACCAGCGCATTTTGGGCTGGGCGCTGGTACACAAGTTGAGCACTTTGGCGTTGGCCGGGGCAATTTTTGTCGCCAGCATCTTCATGGTGCCGCTGCTGGGCACCGAATTTGTACCCAAGGCCGATTTCTCCGAGACCTCAATCAATTTCTACACCCCGGTCGGCTCGTCCATCGAGGCCACTGAGGCCAAAACGCGCCAAGTCGAAGCGCTGGTGCGCCAGCTGCCCGAGGTGCGCTACACCCTGTCTACCCTCAATACCGGCAGCGCGCAGGGCAAGATGTACGCCAACGTCTACATCCGCTTGGTCGACCGCAAGCAGCGCCAGCGCAGCGTCGATGAAATGTCCAGCGTGCTGCGCCAGCAGCTGCGCCAAATTCCCGGCATCACCGTGACGCACGTCGGCTTGCTCGACCCGGTCGGCGGGCAAAAGCAAATCGAGTTCTCGCTGCAAGGGCCTGATTTGCAAGAACTGGCGCGGCTGACGCGCACCGTCAACGACAAAATTCGCGGCATTGCGGGTTTGGTCGACTTAGATTCCAGCCTGAAAAGCGACAAGCCGGTGATTGATGTGCAAGTACACCGCGAGGCGGCTTCCGACTTGGGGTTGAGCGTGGCCTCGATGGCCAACGCGCTGCGCACGCTGGTGGCCGGCCAAACGGTGGGCACTTGGCGCGCGCCCGACGACCAGACCTACGACGTCAACGTGCGCTTGGCCCCCGAAGTGCGCAGCACGCCGCAAGATTTGGAGCGCCTGCCATTTGCCCTGCCTAGCACCAACGGCGCCGATGGCGAGAGCCGCATCGTGCGGCTAAACCAAGTCGCCAGCGTGCGCGAGTCCACCGGCCCCAACCAAATCAACCGGCGCGACCTGACGCGCGAAGTGGCCATCAACGCCAACGTTTACCAGCGCTCGACCGGCGAAGTCTCCGCCGACATCAAAGCGGCAATGGCCACCGTGGTGTTCCCACCCGGCTACCGCTACCAGTTTGGCGGCTCCACCAAAAACATGAGCGAGGCCTTTGGCTACGCCATCTCGGCGCTGGTGCTGGCCATTGTTTTCATCTACATGATTTTGGCCAGCCAGTTCAAAAGCTTTGTGCAGCCGCTGGCGCTGATGACGGCGCTGCCGCTGACGCTGATTGGCGTGGTGCTGGCGCTGCTGATGTTTGGCTCGGCGCTGTCGATGTTTTCCATCATTGGCGTGGTGATGCTGATGGGTTTGGTAACCAAAAACGCCATCTTGCTGGTGGACTTTGCCATCCGCGCCCGCAGCGAGCACATGGGCGACGATGGCCAAATGCACGCTGGCCTAGAGCGCGCCGAGGCGCTGCTACTGGCCGCCCGCGTGCGCCTGCGCCCCATCTTGATGACCACGCTGGCGATGATTTTTGGCATGGCGCCGCTGGCCTTTGCACTGACCGAAGGCTCCGAGCAGCGCGCCCCCATGGGCCAAGCGGTGATTGGCGGCGTCATCACCTCATCACTGCTGACGCTGGTGGTGGTGCCGGTGATGTATTGCTATATGGACGATTTGGCGCAATGGGCACGCCGGGTTCTGGCGGGCAAGGGGCAGGGCCGCCCTAGAATTGACGGTTTGCCTTGAATCACTGCCGCTTACCGTTCGCTACTTGCCATTTTTTGCCTTTTTCGGAGATTTCCCATGAATATGCCCCTGAACTCGCCCGCTGAACTCATCAACGATCCCGTCGAGCAAGCCCGCTACAACATGATTGAGCAGCAAATCAGGACGTGGTTGGTACACGACGCAGACATCTTGGAAACGCTGGCCGCCGTCAAGCGCGAGCAGTTTGTGCCGCCCGCTTGCAGCGCCATGGCGTTCATGGACATTGAAGTGCCGCTGCTCGACGCGCCCGAAGACATTGCCCGCACCGGCCATTGCATGCTCAACCCCAAAGTAGAAGCGCGCATCCTGCAAGACCTGAAGGTGCAAAAAAGCGACCGCGTGCTGGAAATCGGCGCCGGCTCGGGCTACATGGCAGCCTTGCTGGCCTACCGCGCCCACCATGTCGTCACCCTCGAAATCGTGCCTGAACTGGCCGAAATGGCGCGCGAAAACTTAGAAAGCGCCGGTGTCACCAACGTCACCGTGCGCCTGGCCGACGGCGCGCAGCCCGGCACCGTGCCAGACGGCCCGTTTGATGTCATCGTCCTGAGCGGCTCGGTTGCAGCCGTACCGCAAGAACTGCTGGCCCAACTGCGCGACGGTGGCCGTTTGGCAGCTTTTACCGGACAAGACCCCGTCATGCGCGCCACCTTTGTGCAGCGCACCGGCGACCGTTTTGTGACCACCGAACCGTGGGACATGAACGCCGCACGCTTGCTCAATTTCCCCGAGCCACAGCCGTTCAAGTTCTAACCATGATCTTCCACGTTCGCCCCGCGCAATTGCAGGCTTGGTTTGCGCAAGTGGCTGCCAGCAGCAATAGCGGCAATAGCAGCAGTGGTGCCGCCTCCGGCGCAGCGCCCCTGACGCCGCCCATCCCGTTGGTGTTGGACGTGCGCGAGCCGTGGGAGCTGCAAACCGCCAGCATCCACGCACAAGGCTTTGAGACGCTGGCGGTACCAATGCGCAGCATCCCCGAGCAAGTGGCTGCCTTGGACAGACAGCGCCCCATTGCCTGCCTGTGCCACCACGGTATGCGCAGCCAGCAAGTGGCAGCATTCTTAGAGCACCACGGTTTTGAGCACGTGGCCAACATCACCGGCGGCATCAACGCTTGGTCGCTCGAGCTAGATGCCTCTGTGCCGCAATACTGATTTTTTGAAAGCCCTTGTCTATGTCTATGCCTGCGTTTCGATCGATCTCCCTGTCTTTGGCGCTGGGCGCTGCCCTCATGGCACCCGCCCAAGCGCAAAGCTTGGTAGAGCTATTGAACGCAGCGCGCAGTTACGACGCACCGTGGCAGTCAGCCAAAGCGCAGCTCGATGCCTCGGTGGCGCGCGCTGACCAAGCCCGCGCCGGCTTGCTGCCCAGCGCGGCGCTCTCTAGCGGCCTGTCACGCACGCACAGCGACATCAGTGCGCCGCCCATAACCGCCAGCATGACGACGCAAACCGTGGGCATCAACGCCACGCAACCCCTGTACCGCCCAGCCAACCGCATCACGCTGCAGCAAGGTCTGCGCGGCGTGGACGTGGCCCAGGCGCAGCTTGACGCCGCCACGCAAGACCTGCTGGTGCGCGTCAGCCAAGGCTATTTTGATGTGCTGGCGGCGCAAGACTCGCTCACCTTTGTGCAAGCGCAAAAGGCGGCGGTTTCTGAGCAACTGGCTGCGGCCAAACGCAATTTTGAAGTCGGCACCAGCACCATCACCGACTCGCGCGAAGCACAGGCGCGGTTTGACTTGGTGACAGCGCAAGAGGTGGCGGCAGAAAATGATTTGCGCGTCAAAAAATTGGCCCTCGACCAGCTGGTCGGCCAAGACGGCACCCAGCCGCTGCCGCTGGTCACCCCGCTGCCACTGCCCACACTGGAGCCGACCGATGTCTCGGCCTGGGTACAACAAGCGCACGACACCCAACCGCTGCTGCGCCAAGCTGCCTTGGCATTGGACGTGGCGCAGCTAGAAACGCAAAAAGCCCAAACCGGCCACCTGCCCACGGTCGATTTGCAAGCTGGCTACAACGTGCAGCGCTCGCCAAACGGCACCATGACCATGCCCGGCGTCAACAGCCGCGTTAACAACGCCAGCATTGGCGTGGCGCTAACGCTGCCGCTGTTTGCTGGCTTTGCCGTGCAAAACCGCGTCAAAGAAACCTTGGCACTCGAAGACAAAGCCCGTGCCGACTTAGAGAATTTACGCCGCGTTGTGGCGCAAAACACGCGCACGGTGTTTTACGGCGTGCAATCGGGCCAAGGCCAAGTCAAAGCGCTGGAGGCGGCCGAGCTATCGAGCCAAAGCGCACTGGACGCCAACCAACTGGGCTACCAAGTCGGCGTGCGCATCAATATCGACGTGCTCAACGCCCAAAGCCAGCTCTACCAAACCAAGCGCGATTTGGCACAAGCGCGCTACAACGTGCTGCTGGGCACGCTCAAGCTGCGCCAAGCCACTGGCACCCTGACCGAAGCTGACGTGCAGCGCATTGACGCCTTGCTGGCAAAGTAAAAGCCCCGTAAAAGCCCATCTGCGCAGGGCCTAAAACGGCTTTACCCCCCTGCAATCCCTACTGCGTAGGGGCAAAAAAGCGCTTTAGACTCCCTCACTTCTTTGAAGTAGCTTTTGCGCAGCACCGCGGTCGCTCGCACCATTTGCAGAGCACCCAGCAATGCAGGCTGCTTTATTTACCCATTTTTGAAAGATTTTTTCATGAACACTCCGTTTCGTATGCACACCATCGTGGCTGCACTGGGCTTGGCTGGCACCCTACTTTTCTCAACCGCACACGCGCAAAACATCAAAATCGCCATGGTGATTCCTACCACCGGCGCACTCACCCAATACGGCGACATGGTCAAAGAAGGCGCCACTACGGCGGTCGAAATGGCCAACGCCGCCGGCGGCATCAACGGCAAGAAAATCGAGCTGATTGCTGTGGACGACGCTTGCGAGCCCAAGCAAGGCCCAGTGGCCGCTAACCGCGTGGTCAACTCCAAAATTGGTTACGTCATTGGCCCAGTCTGCTCTGGCGCTGCAATTGCTGCCACGCCTATCTACAACAACGAAGGCGTGGTCGTCGTCACCCCATCGGCCACCTCGCCCGGCCTGACTGAAGGCAAAAACTACCACTTCATCTTCCGCACCATTGGCCGCGACGACCAGCAAGGCCCAGCCGCTGCCAAGTTCATCGCTGAAAAGGTCAAGCCCAGCAAAGTGGCTGTGCTGCACGACAAACAGTCGTATGGCCAAGGCATTGCATCGTCGGTGCGTGACGACCTGAAAAAAGCCGGCGTCAACGTCGCGCTGTTTGAAGGCATCAACGCTGGCGACAGCGACTACTCGGCAGTTATCACCAAGCTCAAAAGCGCCGGCGTCGACTTTGTTTACTACGGCGGCTACCACCCCGAAATGGGCCTGCTGCTGCGCCAAGCGGCTGAGCAAGGTCTGAAAACCCGCTTCATGGGCCCAGAGGGCGTGGGCAACCCCGAAGTCAACGCCATTGCCGGCCCTGCCGTCGAAGGCATGCTGCTGACCCTGCCAGCCGACTTTGCTTCCAACCCCAAAAACGCGGCCATCGTCAAAGCCTTCAAGGACAACAAACGCGACGCTTCGGGCGCCTTCCAGTTGTCGTCGTTTGCAGCCGCACAAGTGCTGCTCGACAGCATCAAAGCCGTGGGCGACAACCCGGCCAAAGTGGCTGACCACCTGCACAAAACCAGCTTTGACACCGCCATCGGCACTATTGGTTGGGACAAAAAGGGCGATCTGAAGTCGTTTGACTTCCAGATCTTCCAGTGGCACAAGGACGGCAGCAAGTCCGTAGCCAACAAGTAAGTCCCTCGACAAAATTTCACACTTTTTGTCGTAAGGCATGGCACTGCACTGGTGGTGGCCATGCCTTGTTGTTTCACCCTTGCCGGGGTGGAGCGTGTCTGCCCGCGCACCAGTCAGATCCTGAAAGCGCGGCGGCACGCACCGCTCCCGTCTTTTTTCGGATAACCCAATGCCTGAATTTTTGCCGCAGCTGATACAACAGCTATTCAACGGCCTCTCGCTGGGTGCGATCTATGCGCTGATTGCCATTGGCTACACAATGGTCTACGGCATCATCGGCATGATCAACTTTGCGCACGGCGAGATTTATATGATCGGCGCCTACGTCGGTCTGGTCACCCTCTCGGCTATCGGCACCCAAAGCGGCCTGCCGGTCTACGTCATCATGGGCTTGATGCTGCTGGTGGCCGTAGTCATCACCGGTGTCTATGGCTTTGTCGTCGAGCAAGTGGCCTACAAGCCGGTGCGCCACGGCCCGCGTTTGGTGGCCCTGATCTCGGCCATCGGTATGTCTATATTTTTGCAAAACTGGGTCGCCTTGGGCCAAGGTGCGCGCGATATGGCCGTGCCTTCACTGCTGCCGGGCGCGCTGCGTTTTGGATCAGACAGCGCCTTTGAAATCTACATTCCCTACACCCGCGTGATGATCATCGTCGTCGCAGTCGCCCTGATGATTGCGCTGACGGTGTACATCAAACACTCGCGCATGGGCCGGGCGTCGCGCGCCTGCTCGCAAGATATGCACATGGCCAACTTGCTGGGCATAGACACCAACCGCGTCATCTCTTTCACCTTCATCCTGGGCGCCATGCTGGCCGCCGTGGGCGGGGTGCTGATTGCGCTGGCCGTGGGCAAGCTCAACCCGTTCATCGGCTTTTTGGTCGGCATCAAGGCGTTCACGGCGGCAGTGCTGGGCGGCATTGGCAGTATTCCCGGCGCCATGCTGGGCGGCATATTGCTCGGCGTGGCCGAAACTTTTGCAGCCGCTTACATCTCGTCTGAATACAAAGACATCGTCGCCTTTGGCCTGCTGGTGCTGATTTTGTTGTTCCGCCCGACTGGCCTGCTGGGCAAACCTGAAGTGGAGAAGGTCTGATGCTGCGCCAAACTATTCGCCACGCTCTCATCTCCACCGTGCTGACGGCACTGGTGGTCATTCCTATCTTCAGCCTGCACCTAGAGCGCTCGGGCATTCGCACCGTCATTGCTCCCCAGTGGAGCACGGTGCTATGGGCCTGCGCCTTGGTGTTTATGGTGCAAATGCTGCGCCCGTGGCTGGGCAAGCTGATGCCGCGCCTGCCTTGGCCGCAACTGCCCGCAACCACCGGGCGTCAGCGCCAAGTGCTGATGTTGGTCGCGCTGATGGTTGCCGTCAGCTGGCCGTTTTTTGCCGGGCGCAACGCCGTGGACATCGCCACACTGGCGATGATTTATGTGATGTTGGGCCTTGGGCTGAACATCGTTGTCGGCTTTGCTGGTCTGCTGGACTTGGGTTTTGTCGGCTTCTACGCCGTCGGCGCCTACACCTACGGCCTGCTGTTTCACTGGCTGGGCTGGAGTTTTTGGGAAGCGCTGCCGCTGGCCGGTGCGTTTGCCGCGTTGTTTGGCTTTGTGCTGGGCTTTCCGGTGCTGCGCCTGCGCGGTGACTATCTGGCCATCGTCACCCTAGGCTTTGGCGAAATCATCCGCCTGCTGCTGGTCAACCTGACCGACTGGACCGGCGGGCCGGACGGCATCTCCGGCATCCCCAAGCCGACGCTGTTTGGTTTTGAAATGACGCGCAGCGCCAGTGTCGAAGGCGCGCAAACCTTTCACCAACTGCTGGGCATGGAGTTCAACTCGCTGCACATGGTGATTTTTCTGTACCTGATGGCGCTGATGCTGGCGGTGATTACTTTAGTAATCTCCAACCGCCTGATCCGTATGCCGATTGGCCGCGCGTGGGAAGCGCTGCGCGAGGACGAAATCGCCTGCCGTTCGCTCGGTCTGAACCCGATGGCCATCAAGCTGTCGGCCTTTACGCTGGGCGCCATGTTTGCCGGACTGGGCGGTGCTTTTTTTGCCGCCCGCCAAGGCATCGTCAGCCCCGAGTCGTTTAGCTTTATCGAGTCGGCTTTGATTTTGGCCATCGTGGTGCTGGGCGGCATGGGCTCGCAACTGGGCGTCATCGTTGCCGCTATTTTGATCACCGTGCTGCCCGAGCTGGCGCGCGAGTTCTCTGAATACCGGATGCTGATTTTTGGCTTGGTGATGATTTTGATGATGGTCTGGCGCCCGCAAGGCCTGCTGCCGATGCAGCGCCACCATGTGGAGGTCAAGCCATGAGCGCCATCCCCCATCACAACACTAACACCACCCCGCTGCTGCACATCGACGCCCTGTGCATGCGCTTTGGCGGTTTGTTGGCGGTCGATAACGTCGC
>JAGNSH010000240.1 GCA_017988165.1 Giesbergeria sp.
CCGTGGCGGCGGATTGGGAAGCGACTGCGCGCGCCTCGGCCGGACGCGTGGGCGCTTCGCCCAATATCAAGCACAAGCGCAAGACGGCGGCGCTGTTCCGGGCGCCGGTCGCTGCGCCCGTGCAATTACAGGTGCAGGCGCCAGAGCAGACGCCCGAAACTACTGAATAACAGTCAAATCGGCCTCTAGCCCTTTAAATACGTGCGGTATTAGCTATCAAAAAGATAGTTATACCGCATTTTTTATGCCTGCATGGCGTAGCCCGGCGCCAGCACGGCGTTGTCAACGCCGGCCAGTTGCTGCGGCTCGGCCAGCCACAGCCGGCATTCAGGGCCGCGCAAACGGGCGTCTGCACTGCAATCGACCTGCCATTGGCGCAGCACGTAGCCGGCAATAGCGGCGCGCAGCACCACCGCCAAACTGCCTTGCTGCATACCGAAATCGCGCTCAATGGTTTTGGCGTGCGGGTGCGCTGGGTGCGGCACCAAGCGCAGCGCCACGGCTTGGTTCCACTGCCCATCGGCACTGATGTGTTCTTCAGCGGTGGGCTGCGGCGCGCCGGTCAGCGTGCGCAGGCGCTCCATGCGCGTCAGCACCAAGTCGCGGAAATGGCCTTTGGTGCGGTCAAACGCCCGCACGTGCCAGCGCAGCCCCGAATCGACCAGCGAGTGCGGCACGATGGTGCGCGCGCCCGCGCCTTTTTTCATCGAGTGGTAGGTCAGCTGCAGCGCGTGGCCAGCGTGGATGGCGCGCGTCACCGTGGCCAGTGTCTCCAGCCGGGGCTGGTTCAGCCGCGCCGGCACCGCGTGCGAGAGCTGTTCGCCGCTGCGGCCCGCATCGAGCGCATCCAGCGCGCCAACGCCCGAGGTCAGCGCGGCCAGCACGTGGTTGACGTCGTGGCTGAACAGCGGCGCAAAGCCGGCTTGGTACAGGTAGTTTTTGCGCTCGTAAGCGACGTTGTTCGGCGCTAACTCTTTGTAGAGCGCCAAGTCGCGCGTGCCGGCGGCTGTGGCCAGCTCAAAGCGCTCCAGCACGTCTTTGCGCGCTACGGCACCATAAAACCAGACGCGAAATTCGATGTAAGCCAAGCGCTGGCGCTGCGCGGCGGAAAGGTCGTTCAGAAGCAGCGGCGGGGAAGTTGTCATGGGGTAGCAATGTGATTTTCAGCATGAGACAGACCCATCTTACTGCAGAACGAATCAAATTGATGCCATAATTAAAGCAATCAAAATGATTTGTTTGGGGAGAATTGCTATGAGTTTGGTGCAAAAATTACCTGCTGGCCCGCTGGACATCGTCGGTGACATCCACGGTGAGTTTGATGCCCTGTGCGCGCTGCTGCAGAGCTTGGGCTACGACGCGCAGGGCATACACGTTGAGGGGCGCACGCTGGTGTTTGTCGGCGACTTTTGCGACCGTGGGCCCAACAGCCCGGCGGTGTTTGCCTTGGTGCAGCGCTTGGTGGACGCTGGCAATGCAGTGGCGGTGCTGGGCAACCACGAAATCAACCTGCTGCGCAACGACGCCAAGAGCGGCGCGGGTTGGTTTTTTGACGAGCGCTGGGAGCGTGACCAGAAAAATTACGCGCCCTTTGCCCGCCCCAGCGACGCCGAGCGGAGCGAAATTATCGAATGGCTGGCGCAGCTGCCCCTCGTTTTGGAGCGCGGCGATCTGCGCGTGGTCCACGCCGTGTGGCAAGACGAGCAAGTCGACGCCGTCCGAGCGCAGCCCTTGGGCGCCGTGGCACAGGCCTATGGCGCGTGGCAGCAACAAGCGCAGCAGGCCGCAGGGGCTATGGGTTGGCACGCATCCATCGCGGCCGAGAAAAACGCTTGGGGCGGCGACTTGGAGGACGAACAACGCCAGCCGCCCTTTATGCACGCCTTGGCCGCCTACGGGGTACACCAGCAAATGGCCAACCCGATCAAGGTGCTGACCTCGGGGGTGGAACGCAAAGGAGCGGCGCCGTTTTTCTCCAGCGGCAAATGGCGTTTTGCCGAGCGCGTGGCGTGGTGGGACGCTTATGACCAGCCGACGCCGGTGGTCGTGGGGCATTACTGGCGCCGCCTGTACCCGGTCGACCGCGCAGCGCTGGGCAAGGGCGATCCGGACTTGTTTGCTGGCATTGATCCGCACAGTTGGCATGGCCAGCGCGGCAATGTGATGTGCGTTGATTTTTCTGCCGGGGGCCGCTGGCAGGAGCGCAAGGCCGGCACGCCGGTCGGCCAAAATTTTAAATTGGCCGCACTGCGCTGGCCCGAAAAAACCCTGCATTGGGACGATGGCAGCCAGACCAACACCGTGGGTTTTGGCGTGCCAGCCCAGCCAAGTCAGCGGGCCGTCATGGACGCAGAAGAGCTGCTGTTTTTGCTCTGGCAGATAGACCCAATGGGCAGTGGCTGCAACGCCAACGAGGACATGGAAGACGAGTATTGGAGCCAAGCGCGCGATATTGCCGTGCGCTTGGCAGCCGGCGAAGACCCGCGCAGCGCGGTGTTGGCGGTGTTTGATGCCTATTTTTGGGACGACTGCCTGCTGGAAGGCGCGCGCACTCAGTCTTTAGCGCACATTTTGGCGGCACTCAGAGCGTGAGTTGGCGGGTGGGATCAGCCCGGTTTTTGGGCTTGATCGCACTGCACCTGCAGCAGCTCGCGCTCGGCCAGCGTGGCGCCAAAGCGCACGGCGCTCAGGCAGCCGCCCCAAATGCAGCCGGTGTCCAGTCCCAGCAAGTGGGGCCGCTGTAGTAAGC
>JAGNSH010000087.1:0-3639 GCA_017988165.1 Giesbergeria sp.
GGGCGGCGGCCTTGAGCATGGCGTACTCGCCCGAGACTTGGTAGGCAAAGGTAGGCACCTTAAATTCGTCCTTGACGCGGCGCACCACGTCCAGATACGGCATGCCGGGTTTGACCATCACCATGTCGGCACCTTCGGCAATGTCCAGCGCCACTTCGCGCAGCGCTTCGTCGCTGTTGCCCGGATCCATTTGGTAGCAGTTTTTGTCGGCTTTGCCCAGGGCGCCGCGCGTGCCGACGGCGTCGCGAAACGGGCCGTAGAAGGCGCTGGCGTACTTGGCGCTGTAGGCCATGATGCGGGTGTGGATGTAGCTGTGGCGTTCTAGCGCGGTGCGGATGGCGCCAATGCGCCCGTCCATCATGTCGCTGGGAGCGACGATGTCGACACCGGCGACGGCATGGTTGACGGCTTGGCCGGTCAGCACTTGCACGGTGTCGTCGTTCAGGATGTAGCCGGTCTCGTCGAGCAGGCCGTCCTGGCCGTGGCTGGTGTAGGGGTCCAGCGCCACGTCGGTCATGATGCCCAAGTCGGGAAATTCGGCCTTGAGCGCCCGCACCACGCGCGGAATCAGGCCGTCGGGGTTGAGCGCTTCTTTGCCGTCGGGCGTTTTGAGCGACGGCTCAATCGACGGGAACAGCGCCATCACCGGAATGCCCAAACGCACGCATTCTTCGGCCACTGGCAGCAGCAAATCCAAACTCAGGCGATCGACGCCGGGCATCGACGGCACGGCTTGGCGCAGGTTCTCACCTTCGTGGACGAACACCGGATAAATCAGGTCGTGGGGCGTAACGGCGTGCTCGCGCACCAGGTTGCGGGTGAAGGCGTCGCGGCGCAAGCGGCGCGGACGGTTGCTCGGAAAGGGGGTGGGGCTGGAGAGGTGCATAGGGAAAATTGTGCCCCATTCGGCGCAGCAGGGGTACAGGCCACTAAACTGCGCACCATGTTGTGGGTCAAATCTTTTCATATCGTCTTCGTGGCCAGCTGGTTTGCCGGCCTTTTTTATTTGCCGCGTATCTACGTCAATTTGGCGATGGTGGCGCCGGGCTCGGAGGCCGAGCGCGCGCGCCTGTTACTGATGGCGCGCAAGCTGCTGCGCTTCACCACCATTTTGGCGGTGCCCGCCGTGGCGCTGGGGCTGTGGCTGTGGATCGGCTACGGCATTGGCTGGGGGCCGGGCAATGCGTGGATGCACGCCAAAATCACGCTGGTATTGCTGGCGCTGGGCTACCACCATGCCTGCGGCGTGATGCTGCGCAAGCTGGTCGCTGGCAGCAGCCAACGCAGCCATGTGTGGTTTCGCTGGTTTAACGAGGTGCCGGTGCTGCTGCTGCTGGCCATCGTGGTGCTGGTGGTGGTCAAGCCGTTTTGATGGGCACCGCGCCATGCACAAGACCACCGCTTGGCCTTTGGCGCTGGTGTATGTCGCGCTGATTGTTTTTGCCAGCCTGTTTCCTTTTGACGGCTGGCGCGCCCAAGGCATTTCTCCGCTGGTGTTTTTGGTGGCGCCTATTCCGCCGCCGTACTGGACCGGCTTTGATGTTGCTATCAACGTGCTGGGTTATGCGCCGCTGGGCTTTTTGCTGGCGCTGGCCATGCTGCGCACCGGTTGGCCGCGCAGCGCGGTGCCCGTCGCTGCGCTGGCTGGTGGTTTGCTGTCGCTGGGCATGGAGTATTTGCAAATTTACCTGCCCCAGCGCGTCCCCTCGAATTTAGATTTATTGCTCAACACCGCTGGCGCCCTGAGTGGCGCTTTGGCGGCGGCGCTGCTGGAGCGCCTGGGCGCGCTGTACCGCTGGAACCAAGTGCGCAACCGCTGGTTTGTGCCCGATGCGCGCGGCGCGCTGGTGCTGCTGGCGCTGTGGCCGTGGGCGTTGCTGTTTCCGGCCGCCGAGCCGTTTGGCTTGGGCCAAGGGCTGGAGCGCTTGGAGACGGTGCTGCTGGACGCGCTGGAAGGCACGCCGTTTTTGCCGTGGCTGCCGGTGCGCGCTACTGAGCTGCTGGCGCTGTCGCCGGCGGGCGAGCTGCTGTGCGTGGCGCTGGGCTTGCTGGTGCCGTGTTTGCTGGCCTATAGCGTCATCGGCCACGCTGGGCGGCGCGTGGTTTTTGGCCTGGCGACTGCCGCAGTGGGCGTAGCGGTGACGGCCTTGTCGGCCGCGCTGAGCTACGGCCCGGCGCACGCCTGGGAGTGGCTGAGCGTGCCGGTGCGTGCGGGCCTGTGGGTGGGGCTGGTGATGGCAGCGTTGGCGTTGGCGCTGCCACGGCGCGCTTGCATCGTGCTGCTGCTGTTGGTGCTGGTGGTACACCTGAGCTTGCTCAACGACGCGCCGACCAGCGCCTACTTTGCGCAAACCTTGCAGGCGTGGGAGCAGGGGCGTTTTATTCGCTTTTTTGGCATTGGCCAGTGGCTGGGCTGGTTGTGGCCGTATGTCACGCTGGCGTATGCGCTGCTGCGCGCATCACGGCGCACACCGCACGCGCCGCCCCAAGTTCTTAAAATGCGGCCATGACCTCCAATACCGCCCCCACCCCCGCCCCTACCCCCGCTGCCGCTCCCGGCTATTTCGCGCGCCACATCTTCTTTTGCACCAACGAGCGCACCAACGGCGAGAACTGCTGCGCCCAGCACGGCGCCGTTGCCGCGTTTGAATACTGCAAAAAGCAAGTCGGCCAAGCTGGCTTGGCCGGCCCCGGCAAAGTGCGCGTCAACAAAGCCGGCTGCCTTGACCGCTGTGCTGGCGGCCCAGTGGCGGTGGTGTATCCCGAAGGCGTGTGGTACAGCTATGTCGACAACGACGATATTGACGAAATCATCGAGTCGCACCTGAAAAACGGCCAAGTGGTTGAGCGTTTGCTGACCCCACCGGAACTTGGACGCTGATAGGCGCTCTACACCGACTGCAAGTCTTTTTTAAGTCTTTTGGCCTTCTAGCCCAAGCGCAGCAAGCGCTTATAGCTATCAAAATAACCATCCCATGAATGCACACACTGAACGCCTGAGCCTGCTGGGCAGCGCCGGTGCCATCGAGGCGGTGCGCGACGCTGCGGCGCTGGCTGGCGGCGCGGCGCCGCGCGGCGTAGTCGTCATCGCCCATCCGCACCCTTTGTTTGGCGGCTCGCTGGACAACAAAGTGGTGCAAACGCTGGCGCGTGCTTTTGTGCAATCGGGCTGGACGGCAGTGCGCTTTAATTTTCGCGGCGTCGGTGCCAGCGCCGGTGGGCACGACGAAGGGCGCGGCGAGTTAGAAGACTTGCTGGCCGTGGTGCAGCAAGTGGCGCCCAGCGGCGCGCTGGCGCTGGCGGGGTTTTCTTTTGGGGCGTTTGTCACCAGCCACGCGCTGGCCGCCCTGTGGCCCCAGCGCAGCATTGAGCAAGTGGTGTTGGTCGGCACGGCGGCCAGCCGCTTTAGCGTTGCGCCGCTGCCGCCCGAGGCGCATTTGCGCAGCTTGGTGGTTCACGGTGAGCAAGACGACACGGTGCCGCTGTCAGCGGTGCTGGACTGGGCGCGCCCGCAGGCGCTGCCGATTACGGTGGTGCCCGGTGGCGGGCATTTCTTTCATGGCCAGTTGCCGCTGCTGAAAAACTTGGTGCTGCGCCACCTGCAATCGGGCGCCTGAGTCGCTTCTTCTTCTTCTTCTT
>JAGNSH010000087.1:3739-8298 GCA_017988165.1 Giesbergeria sp.
TGCTGGACGTGACGGCCAACCAAGTGCTGGCGGCCAAAGACATCGATGCGCCGGTCGAGCAAGCCTCGCTGACCAAGCTGATGACGGGCTATTTGGTGTTTGACGCCCTGCGCGCCAAAAAAATCGACCTGCAACAGAAGTTTCCGGTCAGCGTGCGGGCGTGGAAGATGCCTGGCTCGCGGATGTTCATTGACCCGAAAATGCAGGTGCCGGTGGACGACCTCATCAAAGGCATGATTGTTCAGTCGGGCAACGACGCCACCATGGCGCTGGCCGAGGGCGTGGGCGGGACGGCCGAGCAGTTCGTCCACCTGATGAACGAGCAAGCCAAAGCGCTGGGCATGACCGGCACCAGCTACAAAAACCCCGAAGGTTTGACCGAGCCGGGCCACCTGACCACAGCGCGCGACCTGAGCGTTTTGGCGGTGCGCCTGATGCAAGATTTTCCGGAATATATGCACTACTACTCCACCAAGCAGTACAGCTATCCCGGCACGCCGCCGTCCAACGGCAACAACCGCAACGCGCTGCTGTTTCGCGACCCCACCGTGGACGGCCTGAAAACTGGCCACACCGCCGCCGCCGGCTACTGCCTGGTAGCCACCGCCAAGCGCGAGTTTCCGCAGGTCGGCACACGCCGGCTGGTCTCCATCGTGCTGGGCGCGGCCAGTGAAAACGCCCGCGCCAACGAAAGCCAAAAACTGCTCAACTGGGGTTTCACGGCGTTTGATGCCGTCAAGCTGTTTGATGCTGGCCAGCCGGTGGCCACGCCAGCGGTCTGGAAGGGCAAAAGCAACACCGTGCCGATGGGCCGCGTCGAAGCCATCGTGGTGGCGGTGCCGGCGGGCAGCTCCGGCAAAATCGCCACCCACATTTCGCACCAAGACCCGTTGGTGGCACCGTTTACCAAAGGCCAAGCCATTGGCGCGCTGAAGGTCACGCTGGGCGAGGAGTCCTTGCGCGACGTGCCGCTGCTGGCGCTGGAGGCCGTCGAGCAGGCCGGCGTGCTGGGCCGTGCTTGGGATGCGATGCGCTTGTGGATCAAGTAATACGCTATCAATAAAATAGCTACAACCGCTTGCTGTACGGGCGCTAGAGGCCGATTTGATATAAATTTAGCGCGCATTTGCCGTGCCGCGCTGCACGGCTGCTCAGGGCGGCGCGGCAATTTTTCTTGTCAGGGGCGGGCGCGTCTGATAAATTAGAGGGCTTTTCGGAATTTGTCACAGATTCAAATTTCGAGGGGTTCACGTTTTAGTTTTTACGTTTAGGGACGACTTTATTCATGCCAACCATTAACCAGCTCGTGCGACACGGGCGCGAGGTCGAGAAGACCAGTTCTAAAAGCCCGGCGATGGAAAACTCGCCACAACGCCGCGGCGTGTGTACCCGCGTGTACACCACCACACCTAAGAAGCCTAACTCCGCTCTGCGTAAAGTTGCCAAAGTGCGCTTGACCAACGGTTTTGAGGTCATCTCCTACATCGGCGGTGAAGGCCACAACCTGCAAGAGCACAGCGTTGTGCTGGTGCGCGGCGGTCGTGTCAAAGACTTGCCCGGTGTGCGCTACCACATCGTGCGCGGTGCGCTCGACCTGCAAGGCGTGAAAGACCGCAAGCAGTCGCGCTCCAAGTACGGCGCCAAGAAGCCCAAGGCCAAATAAGCCCTGGCTCTGCCAAAAACAATCGGTGTTTGATGCGCCTGGCGGGCGTTGTCAAACGAAGTGACCCCAAGCACGAAATGTTTTGTGTGGGTCGAGTAAGTGAGAGACCGTTTTTTGGCTCTCGCGGTGTCTGAAAAGACGCCAACTGAAGCAATATGAGGTGAAACAATGCCACGTCGTCGCGAAGTCCCCAAACGTGAAATTCTGCCCGATCCCAAGTACGGCAACATCGAGCTGTCCAAATTCATGAACGTGATCATGGAAGGCGGCAAAAAAGCAGTGGCCGAGCGCATCATTTACGGCGCGCTCGAACTGATCGAGAAAAAGCACCCCGATAAAGACCCGCTGGAAGCTTTTATTGTTGCTATCAACAACATTAAGCCGATGGTCGAAGTCAAGTCGCGCCGCGTTGGCGGTGCTAACTACCAAGTGCCGGTCGAAGTGCGCCCGGTGCGTCGCTTGGCGCTGTCGATGCGCTGGCTCAAGCAAGCTGCCCGCAAGCGCGGTGAAAAATCCATGGCCCAGCGCCTGGCCAACGAGCTGCTCGAAGCCACCGAAGGCCGTGGCGGCGCCATGAAAAAGCGTGACGAAGTCCACCGCATGGCCGAAGCCAACAAGGCGTTCAGCCACTTCCGTTTCTAAACTGAAGACTTAGCCTGCCGCACACAGGTCGCCGGTATGCAAATGCCGGCGACCTTGTGTTGATTGAGCAGGCCCCCCACATACAAAGCTGAGCGTACGCGCTGCCTGTCGCAGCCCCGACCCAGCTCAGAAGATCAATCAAGGATCCATCATGGCTCGCAATACTCCCCTCGAGCGTTACCGCAATATCGGTATCTCGGCCCACATCGACGCTGGCAAAACCACCACGTCCGAGCGCATTCTTTTCTATACCGGCGTGACCCACAAGCTCGGGGAAGTGCATGACGGCGCAGCCACCACCGATTGGATGGAGCAAGAGCAAGAGCGCGGCATCACGATTACGTCGTCGGCTGTGACCTGCTTCTGGAAGGGCATGGATTTGTCCCGCCCCGAGCACCGCATCAACATCATTGACACCCCCGGCCACGTCGACTTCACGATTGAAGTCGAGCGCTCGATGCGCGTGCTCGACGGTGCGGTGATGGTGTATTGCGCCGTGGGCGGCGTGCAGCCCCAGTCCGAAACCGTGTGGCGCCAAGCCAACAAGCACCGCGTGCCGCGTTTGGCGTTCGTGAACAAGATGGACCGTACCGGCGCCAACTTCTTCAAGGTCGTCGAAGGCATGAAGTTGCGCCTGAAGGCCAACCCGGTGCCGATCGTGGTGCCAATCGGCGCTGAAGACAAATTTGAAGGCGTGGTCGACCTCATCAAGATGAAAGCCATCTACTGGGACGACGCCTCGCAGGGCATGAAGTTTGAGTACCGCGACATTCCCGCCGAGCTGGTTGACGTGTGCAACGAGTGGCGCGAGAAGATGGTCGAGTCGGCCGCCGAAGCCAGCGAAGAGCTGATGAACAAGTACCTCGAAGAGGGCTCCCTCTCCGAAGAAGAAATCACTGCTGGCCTGCGCGCGCGCACGATCGCTTGCGAAATCCAGCCGATGCTGTGTGGCACCGCCTTCAAGAACAAGGGTGTGCAGCGCATGTTGGACGCGGTGCTCGACTTGCTGCCTTCGCCCGTGGACATCCCGCCCATGGCCGGCACCGACGAAGACGAAAACCCTATCACCCGCAAGGCCGACGACAACGAGAAATTCTCGGCGCTGGCCTTCAAGCTGATGACCGACCCGTTTGTCGGCCAGTTGACCTTTGTGCGCGTCTATTCCGGCGTGCTGAAGAAGGGCGATACCGTGCTGAACTCGGTCAAGGGCAAGAAAGAGCGCATTGGCCGTATCGTGCAAATGCACGCCAACGAGCGCCAAGAAGTCGACGAAATCCGCGCCGGCGACATCGCAGCCTGCGTGGGCCTGAAAGACGTGACCACGGGCGAAACCCTGTGCGACATCGGTTCGCCCATCATCTTGGAGCGCATGGTGTTCCCTGAGCCGGTGATTGCCCAAGCCGTCGAGCCAAAAACCAAGGCTGACCAAGAAAAAATGGGTATTGCTCTGCAGCGTTTGGCCGCAGAAGACCCGTCTTTCCGCGTCAAAACCGACGAAGAGTCGGGCCAGACCATCATTGCCGGCATGGGCGAGTTGCATCTGGAAATCATCGTTGACCGCATGAAGCGCGAATTCGGCGTCGAAGCCAACGTCGGCAAGCCGCAAGTGGCCTACCGCGAAACCATCCGCAAGACCATCGAAGATGCCGAAGGCAAGTTCGTGCGTCAGTCCGGTGGTAAGGGCCAGTACGGCCACGTCGTGCTCAAGATTGAGCCCAACGAGCCAGGCAAGGGCATCGAGTTCATCGACGCCATCAAGGGCGGTGTGGTGCCACGCGAGTACATCCCTGCGGTCGAAAAGGGCATCAACGAAGCCGTCACGCAAGGCGTGCTGGCCGGCTACCCGGTGGTCGACGTCAAGGTGACGCTGCACTTTGGTTCGTACCACGACGTGGACTCGAACGAATTGGCGTTCAAGATGGCCGCTATTTTTGGCTTCAAAGAAGGTTGCCGCAAGGCCAACCCCGTCATTTTGGAGCCGATGATGGCCGTCGAAGTGGAAACCCCTGAAGACTACGCCGGCAACGTGATGGGCGACTTGTCCAGCCGCCGTGGCATGGTCCAAGGCATGGACGACATGATTGGTGGCGGCAAGTCCATCAAGGCCGAAGTGCCGTTGTCGGAAATGTTTGGCTACTCCACCTCGCTGCGCTCGGCCACGCAAGGCCGTGCAACCTACTCGATGGAATTCAAGCACTACAGCGAAGCACCGCGCAACGTGTCTGAAGCCATCATGGCCGCACGCACCAAGTAA
>JAGNSH010000241.1 GCA_017988165.1 Giesbergeria sp.
CCAGCGCAGCGCGGGTTCTGCGCTGTCAAAGGGTTGAGAAAATTGGGCCGCCAGTGCAGCGACTCGGCTCAAATGGTCGGCCAACAAATGCCTGCCCGAATGGGCCAAAAATTCTGACATGGCAAGCTTCCCTTTGTACGCATGGATGGATTGATGGGCTCTGCGCAGGCATGGCGCAACAGCGTGTCTTGTATTGGCGCCGCCGTTCGATAGAAACCGATGCCATCGCTTATTCTGCGGGCGTGTTCTACGCAGTACGGGTCTCCATGATCGCCGACGTTTCCACCTTGATATTGATGATTGTTGTGTCCTCAGTGGTGATGGCTGCATCTTTGCGGTTACTGCACGATGGCAGTCACCGCGATGGTTTGCAGTACTGGGCCTGGGGACTGCTGGTGAGCGGGGCAGGCTATGCGCTGTTTTTGCTGCGTGGGCGCATTCCCGATGTGTTCTCGGTGGTGCTGGCTAACGCGCTGCTGTCGGCCACTTTTGCTTGCGTGATGGTGGCGGTGCGCTGCTTTCATGGTCTGCCTTTGCACTGGGGGCGCACGCTCGCCCCGGCGCTGGCCATCATGGGGCTGATGTTGGTTTTTCAGGACGACTTCGCCATGCGCGTGGCGATAACTGGCTGCGTGATGGCGGCGCAGACGGGCTGGATACTGTGGGTGTTGCACCAGCACCGCCAAAGCCCGCTCAACCGGGGGGCGCTGCTATTGAGTGCTGGCTTGGCGCTGGAGTGTGCGGTGTTGTTGCTGCGTGGTGGTTCGGCGATTTTGTTTTCGCTCGACATCCACACCATCTTGCAAGGCAACGTTGTGCAAACTTTGACCTTTATGGTCGCCTTCACGGTGCTGCTTGTCACGGCGGTGGGGTTTTTGTTCATGGGCAAAGAACGCGCTGATCAAGCCAATCGCCGTCTGGCGGTTCAAGACGATTTGACTGGCGTTGCCAACCGCCGCGCCATCATTGCAGCGCTGGAGCGCGACATGGCGCAAGCCGTGCGCAAAGACAAGCCGCTGGCGCTGTTGATGATCGATGTAGACCACTTTAAGCAGGTCAACGATCGCTGGGGTCACCCAGCTGGCGATGCTGTGCTGCGCAGCGTGGTCGAGGTGCTGCGCCAACGGGTGCGTGCCCAAGATATGGTTGGCCGCTACGGCGGTGAAGAGTTTTTGGTGGTGTTGCCAGGCATAGATCTTGAGGGTGCGCGTCTGTTGGCCCAGCAGCTGTGCGCGGCAGTGCAGGCTGCGCCATGCATCTGGGGCCACGAGAGCATTTTTGTGACCGTCAGCATCGGCGTGTTGGGTGGCCGCCTACAGCCCCAAGACCATTGGAGCTTGCTGCTGCAAGCGGCCGATCAAGCCCTGTACCGCGCCAAAGCCAATGGCCGCAACCGGGTCGAAGTGGCGTCGCAGCCGCTATAAAACCTGCGATTTATAAGCAAAATTGGCTTCTAGCCCAATAGATTCATGCGGTTATAGCTATCATTTTTTATAAATTGGCGCAGTCAAATACTGTGAGGACACCGTGATGAGCAACTTGTTTAACCGCCTCCCCGGCTTTCAAAAAACCCCTGCGGGCCAAGAGCGCCAAGTGCTGCGCCGCTTGCCGCGCATCTTGGCCATTGGCACGCTGCTGCTGTGCCTGCCGTCGCTGGCGGCGCGGATGTGGTGGGCCGGCGCGCCCGACTACGAGGTCGCCACGCGCATCACCACCGTCGATATTTACGCCATTGGTGTGCTGGTGCTGCACTGGACGGCGGTGCTGACGGTGGCCATCGGCGCCGTCATCGTCACCATCATGAAAGGCCCGGCCTACGTGGCCGATGCCTACCCGATGGAAGGCATGGACCGGCCCGATAAGCCGCTGTAGCCCAGCGTGCTCTGACCCCGGGCCGCAATACGCTGTTATTTCAGTATTTGCTGTTGCAACGCTTCGCGCGTCATGTCATGGGCTTGGGCAACTGCCACCAAAATGGCGGCCAAGGTGCCGATGCGCAGCGGGTCATGCAACGGGATAGTGACGTGGTGTTGTGCAGGCGATGCGCAAGTCAGTCGCACATGGCTGCCTGTTTGCCGGGTAGGCGCATAGCCCAAGGTGCCCAAAGCGCGTATCAGTTGCGCGCCGCTCAAATCACGCGGTAACCGCACGTCAGCGCCTAGGCCACCAACAATTCATCGCGCACAAAGTGCAGCCGAATGACTTTGGGTGCGCTGCCATCGTCAAAGTGGCAACGCACGGCGTCTTGCACAGCAATGCGCAGTTCTGCCTCGGTGTCCGCTTCGGTAAAGATGGCTTCGCCCAGCGCACGGGCTGTCAAACCGCCTTCGGGGGCTTGTTCGACGACAAAAACGATTTCAGTCATGTTCAGCATCCTTTCAGAGCCAATGGGGCCCTGCCCGCCATTATTGGGTTTTTAAACCGCCCTCGGCGCTTTGCGCTCATGCAGCGCCAGCCAAATCAACCCCAGCCCAGTCACGCTAATCGGCACCAGCGAGCCGTAGTTCAGCAGCTCCCAGCCCTTGGTCGTCACCAGCGCGCCCGAGGCGAATGACGTCACCGCCATCGTCGCAAAGACAAAGAAGTTGATACCGGCTTGGGCGCGGTCTTTTTCTTCGGGGCGATAGGCTTGCATCGCCAGCGTGGTGCTGCCGGTGAACAAGAAATTCCAGCCGACGCCCAACAGCGCCAACGCAATGGTGAACTGGTGCAGGTCTTGCCCCGACAA
>JAGNSH010000242.1 GCA_017988165.1 Giesbergeria sp.
CCCGAATAGCGTTCTTTGGCCGAAACGCTTTGCAAAAGTCATCCCGCGTTTCCAGATACGGCCCACCAATCAGGTCGATGCAGTACGGCACGGCGGCAAAGATGCCGGGCACCAACTGCTTGCCGTCCGCGTCTTTCAAACCGGTCAGCGTCTCGGCAATCGCCTTGGGCTGGCCGGGCAGGTTGATGATCAAACTTTGGCCGCGAACGACGGCCACTTGGCGCGACAAGATGGCCGTAGGCACAAAGCGCAGGCTGATTTGGCGCATTTGCTCGCCAAAGCCGGGCATTTCTTTGTCGGCCACGGCCAGCGTGGCTTCGGGCGTGACGTCGCGCAGCGCCGGGCCGGTGCCGCCGGTGGTCAGCACCAGGCTGCAACCGGCATCGACCAACGCGATCAGCGCGGCGCTGATGCCGGCTTGCTCGTCGGGGATCAGGCGCGACTCAAAGGTGATGGGGTTGTGCAGCGCGCTGGTCAGCCAGTCTTGCAGCGCGGGCAGGCCTTTGTCTTCATAAACGCCGCTGCTGGCGCGGTCGCTGATGGAGACGATGCCAATTTTGACGGCGTCATAAACAGCGTCACACATCGTGGCCACCCTCGCCTTGGCCGTCATCATCCGCAGCGAAATCTTCGCGCTCGCTTTCATCCTCGCCGGCCAGTTGCGTGCGCACCAAGATGAACAAGTCGCGGTAGGCGCGGCTCTTGCGCGGCGCCAAGCCTTGCGACTCGGCCACGGCCGCTTCGTGCGGCGTGGCGGCGTCTTTGCGCGCTTGGCGAATCAAGGCGCGCAGTTGCTGGATGTCGGTGCCGGGGTGGTGGGCAATCCATTCGGCTTGGGCGCTGTCTTGGCCAATCAGCCGGTCGCGCCACTGCTCGGCCAGGTGCAGGGCGAGTTTTTCTTCTGCCGAGCCGCTGCGCTGCGTGGTGAGGGCGGCGCGGGTGGCCTGCACTTGCTCGGGCGTGATTTTGCGCATCAGTTTGCCGACAAACTGCATTTGGCGGCGTTTGCCTTCAAAGTTGGTGATGCGTTTGGCTTCGGCCAAAGCGCCAATCAACTTATCGGGCAGACCAATGCCGTTGAGCAAGTCGGCGCGCAAGGTGAGCAATTCTTTGCCCAAGTCTTGTAGTTCGTCGCTTTCGCGTTTGAGGTCGGTACGGCTCGCGTCATACGTGCCTTTGAGTTCGGCTTTGAGCTCGATGTCCAGTTCGCTGCCTTCGGCAACAAACTGGCCGCGCACGAAGTAGCCTTTTTTGGGTTTGCGTGACATGGATAAATCCGGGGAAAAGAGGGGGGTGGTCGCCAAGCCGCGCCGGGCTGGGGCCACTGCGGCAAGTATCATAGCCGCCGCTATGAACCAAACGCACTCCTCCGCCGACACGGGCTTCAGCTATGGCCGCCCCTTCTTTGAACAACTGGTGGACCACGCGTTGGCACACGCCAAAAAGCTCGGTGCCACCGACGCCGGTGCCGAGGCCTCTGAGGGCTGCGGCCTGTCGGTCGGCGTGCGCAAGGGCGAGCTAGAAACCGTCGAGCGCAACCGCGACAAATCGCTCGGCATCACGGTGTACGTCGGCCACCGCCGAGGCAACGCCAGCACGTCGGACTTTTCGCAAGCCGCGATTGAGCAGACGGTGCAAGCGGCCTACGACATTGCCCGCTTCACTGCCGCCGACCCGGTCGCCGGCCTGCCCGATGCACAAGACATTGCCCCGCCCGCGTCGCACCGCGATTTGGATTTGTTTTTTCCGTGGGCCTTGACCAGCGAAGAGGCGGCGCGCATCGCCTTGGAATGCGAAGCGGCGGCGTTTGCCACCCACAAGCGCATCACCAACAGCGAAGGCGCGGGTGTATCCGCGCAGCAAAGCCATTTTTTCAGCGCCCACACGCACGGCTTTCGCGGTGGTTATGCCAGCTCGCGCCACAGCCTGTCGGTGGCGCCGATTGCCAGCTTGCCGGGCAAAAATGGCGAAATGCAGCGCGATGCTTGGTACAGCTCGATGCGCGACGCCACCGAGCTGGCCGCGCCGCAAGACGTGGGCCGCTACGCCGCGCAGCGCGCCCTGAGCCGCCTGAACGCGCGCCGCGTGCCCACCACCGAATGCCCGGTGCTGTTTGAGTCGCCCTTGGCGGCGGGCCTGCTGGGCGCGCTGACGCAAGCGCTGAGCGGCGGCGCGCTGTACCGCAAAAGCACGTTTTTGCTCGACTCGCTGGGCAAGATGGTCTTGCCCAAGCACATCGACGTGCTGGAAGACCCGTTCACCCTGCGCGGCAAGGGCAGCTCGCCGTTTGACAGCGAAGGCGTGCGCGTGCAAGCGCGCAAAGTGGTCGATGCCGGGCGTATCGAGGGTTATTTTTTGTCCAGCTACTCGGCGCGCAAGCTGGGTATGAAAACCACCGGCAACGCCGGCGGCTCGCACAATTTGGTGCTGACGTCGCGGCGCACCAAGCCGGGCGACGATTTGGACGCGATGCTGAAAAAGCTCGGCACCGGCCTGTTTGTCGTCGAGCTGATGGGCCAAGGCGTCAACTACGTCACCGGCGACTATTCGCGCGGTGCCAGCGGCTTTTGGGTAGAGAACGGCGCCATTGCCTTTCCGGTCGATGAGATCACCATTGCCGGTAATTTGAAAACCATGCTCAAGGGCATTGAAGCGGTGGGCGCGGATGCCTACAACTACGGCGCCAAAACCGTCGGCTCGATTTTGATCAACCGGATGAAGG
>JAGNSH010000243.1 GCA_017988165.1 Giesbergeria sp.
GGGGCCAGGCAATCAGCACCGCGTCCAGCGTGTGGGCGCGCAGGCGATCGAGCAAGCCTTGCGACGCGCCGGTCGACAGCTCCAGCGCCACGCCGGGCCACTGTCCATGAAACTGCGCCAGCGGCCCAGGCAGGCGGCTGGCGGCAGTGCTCTCCATCGCGCCCAGGCGCAGTCGGCCCTGCGGTTGCGACGGCTGCAGCGCTTGGCGCGCCTCTTCGGCCAGCGCCAGCAACCGCTGGGCGTAGGCCAACAAGGTCTGCCCCTCGGGCGTCAGCGCCATGCGTTTGCCTTCGCGCAGAAACAGCGTGCAGCCCACCGCGTCTTCCAGTTGGCGCACGCGTGTGGTGACGTTGGACTGCACGCGTTGCAAGCGCTGCGCCGCCCGCGTCACGCTGCCTTCAGCCGCCACCGCGCAAAAAATCTCTAATGCGACAAAGTCCAATGGGTGCCTTTGTTATCTTGAATTAAGATGGATAAATAAATTACGTTCTTTTATCCAGATGATAAAGGGCGCTTCTTGGTCTGGCAATTTTTCTATTTCCTCTGTTTTATGGACTCCTCCTCTACCGCTGCTGCCGCTGCTGCCGACCCCGCCAACCTTTCAGCTACGCAGGCCTTGCACATTGCTTGGGCCGGCATGGCGGCGCTGGCGGTCGCCATGGGCATTGGCCGCTTTGCCTTTACGCCGCTGCTGCCGATGATGTTGCACGACGGCGTGGTCGACATTGCTGCGGGCAGTTGGCTGGCTACGGCCAACTACTTTGGCTACTTGGTTGGCGCGCTGCTGTTCATGTCGCTGCCGTGGCTGGGGCGGCGCTTGGGGCCGATGCCCGGCCATGCGCTCTTGGTGCGCGGCGGCTTGGTCGCCACGGTGGTGCTGACGGCGGGCCTAGTGCTGCCCTGGCCGCTGCTGTGGCCGACGCTGCGTTTTGGCGCCGGCGTGGCCAGCGCCTTGGTGTTTTTGGGCACCACCAACTGGTGCATGGGGCGCTTGATGGAATTGGGCCAGCCGGCCTTGGGCGGCTTGGTTTTTTGCGGGCCGGGGCTGGGCATTGTGCTGACTGGCGTGCCCGCCAGCGCCATGGTGGCGGCAGGTTGGACGGCGGCGGCTGGCTGGGCGGTGTTTGCCGTGCTGGCCATTGGCATCAGTGCGGCGGTGTGGCCGTCGTTTCATTCGCGCGTGGGCGCTGGCGCACCGCAGGCCGCTGGCGCGCTGGCCATGGCCGCACCGGGGCCGCTGGCGCAGCGCAGTTTGCTGGCGCTGGCCTATGGGCTGGCGGGTTTTGGCTACATCATCACCGCCACTTTTTTGCCGGTGATTGCGCGTGCCGCGCTGCCACCGGGCTCAGTCTGGCCAGATTTGTTCTGGCCGCTGTTTGGGGTCGGCGTGGCGCTGGGCGCGCTGTTGTCGACGCGCATTTCAGCCGCGCGCGACCGGCGCGTGCTGCTGGCGCTGGCCTACTTGGTGCAGGCCAGCGCCATCGTGCTGGGTATGGTCTGGCCGGGCCGCATCGGCTTTGCGCTGGGCAGTTTGCTGCTGGGTTTGCCGTTCACGGCCATCACCTTTTTTGCGCTGTTCGAAGCGCGCCGCCAATGGCCCGCCGCCGGCGCCAGCTTTACCGGCCTGCTCACGGCGCTGTACGGCATCGGCCAAATTGCTGGCCCGCCGCTGGTGGCGTGGCTGCTGACGCAGGCCGCCACGCCCGCGCAAGGCTTTAACTGGGCGCTGGGCTTGGCCGCTATCGGCCTGGTGCTGGGCGCGGGTTTGTATGGGGTGATGCGTTGGCGTTGGCAGGCGTAGGAAGTCGTAGGAAGTCGTAGAGAGTTGCTGCGCTCATCCGAGCTGCGACTATCGGTAAATTTCACGGCGATGGCCAATGTGCAGCACCAAGACGCGCAAAGCACCGTCCTGTAAATCGCAAATCACCCGGCAGTCGCCCACCCGATAACGCCAGAGGCCACCCAACGGGCCCGTCAGCGCTTTACCGGTGTTGCGTGGATTTTGCGCGGGGGCAATGCGTTCATCCATGAAATCAACAATGCGCCGTGCCATCTGTTTATCGAGCTTGTGCAGCTGCCCTTTGGCCGTCTCGGTGTAATCAATCGTCCAGGCCAAGGGCACTCCTAACGTCGGCAGCGGAGTGCAGCTTTTCTTGCCCTTGGTGGACACGCCCCAGCGTCTCGGCAGCAAGGTAATAGTCTTCCATTTCCTCAATGCCTTGTTCGATGATTTCACGCAAGTAATCGGCCTTGCTGCGCCCGGTGTGGGCCGCCAGATAGCCCAGCCTTTGCTCTGTTTCAGGCGTTAGGCGAATCGAAGTAGCCATTTCAATTCCTTTTAAATACGTATATTTAATGTATCGCAACCGTGTTTTGCCATTTGATTTTCACGCGGTTCGCTGTTATCGGATGGCCCCCAGACAGGCCCACTTACACAGTTTCCCCGCGCAGCGGCAGCTCCAGCACAAAGCAGGCGCCGGGGCGGCCATCGGGGCGGTCTTGGCAGTAGACGCGCCCGCCGTGGCGGGTGGCGATGGACCTCACCAGCGCCAGCCCCAGGCCGACGCCGCCGGCGCGTTCGCTGGCGCCAGGCAGGCGGTAGAACGGCTCAAAGATGCGCTCGCGCAGCGCCTCGGGCACGCCGGGGCCGTGGTCGCAGACGCGCACCTCGGCCATTGGCTGCTTGTCGCTGCTGTGCGCGCTGCGCCGCAGGCTGA
>JAGNSH010000088.1 GCA_017988165.1 Giesbergeria sp.
CGCTGTTTGCCGTCAACCCCGTGGCGGTGTATGCGGTGGCGTATTTGATGCAGCGCTCCATCGTCATGGCCACTTTGTTTGCGGTGCTGGCCTGCTGGTTTTTTGTGCGCGGCCTGACGCGCCACTGCGCCTACGCCTATGCGCTGGCGCTGCTGAGTTATGTGCTGGCAGTGCTGTCGAAAGAGTACGCGGTGATGGTGGCGGCGATGGCCTTGCCGCTGTATATCTTCATTCGCCGGCCGCACTGGAAACAACTGCTGCTGATTGCCGGAGTGTCTTTGGCGGTATTGGGCGCTGCCAGCGCGGTGCTGTGGTCGAGTTACAGCAGCTTTATCGGCACCGCCTTTGACGCCCGCTCACAAGAATTTATCCGCCAACTAGAAGCACTGCGCCCCGGCATCTCCGGGCAGATCTACCCACTGAGCATCCTGAACGAGGCTTGGCTGTTTTTTGCCTACGGCGTGCTGTGGTTTTTGCCCCATGTGGGCTGGATGTCGATCGATTTGCGTCCGGCCTTTCCGCTGTCGCTGGCCTCGTTTCCGCAGATTGTGGGCGGGGTTGGCTATGTCGCGCTGTGGGCGGCGTCGGTATGGTTTTTCTTGCGCGGGCGCGGCGCGCTGAGTTTTGCTGCGCTGTGCCTGCTGTTTCCGCTGCTGCTGTTTTTTACCGAATTTGCCACGGTGTGGGTGCAAGACCCGATGGTGCTGTACCGCAGTTACCTGTGGGCGATTGCCGTACCCGGCCTGATAGCGGTGGTGTTGACCGGGTTTGCTCCGCGCACTATTTATATCTTGGGTGCCATCTTGATGCTGTTGTGGTCGGGACTGGCGCTAGAGCGCAACCTGTCGCTGCGCGATGGTTTTACGGCTTGGGGCGATGCCGCCGAAAAAGTCGATTTGCAAGCCCCACCCAGCGCCGTCGGGCGTTGGCAGGCCTTCCTCAATTTGGGCGGCTACCACGTCGATTTGGGCTCGCTGGCTGCTGCGCGCAAGGCATTGAACACGGCCATTGCCCTGGGCGAAGACCATGGCTACGCCCTGTTCAACCTCGGCTTGGCCGCCCAGCACGAAAAAAAGCACGCCGAAGCCTTGGACTGGTTTGCCCGCGCGCAGGCCAAAGGCTTTGACATGGCGCTGCTGCCGTCTCACCGAGGGGAATCGCTGTTTGCCCTTGGGCAATGGGCACCGGCCTACCAAAGTCTGTCGCAGGCGCTGACCATGCCGCTCACTCAGTCAGACCAGACCAAATACCGCACTTTGCGCGCCGAAACGGCGCTGGCAGTGCAGCAGTACGACGTGGCGCTAGAAGACTTTGAAGCGCTACTCAAAAACAGCCCCAACGACAGCCGTTTGCTGCAAGGGCTCGGACTGGCGCAGGTCGGCAAAGGCAATACCGCAGCGGCTTTAGCAATTTTTAATCCGCTCATCGCCACCAGCCCCAACGCCGCCGCTTATTACGGCCGTGCCATGGCGCACCTGAAGGCCGGTGACAAAACCGCCAGCTTGCAAGACTTGGATCAGACGATTGCGCTGGAGCCGGGCAACCCGCGCTACCGCGAAATTCGCGCCCAAATCGCCGCTGGCCAAACACCGCACTGACGCCGTGGCTCTGCGCATCCTGCACATCGGCAAGTTCTATCCCCCCCACCAAGGCGGGATGGAAGTGTTTCTGGCCGACTTGATTACGGCCCAGCGCGCCCAAGGCATTGACGCCGCTGCCTTGGTCCACGGCAACCCTGAGCCTGACGACCCGCCGTGGCTGCTGCGCGTGCCGGTGCAGCTGCACCTGCTGTATGCGCCGATTGCCGTGGGCTTTCGCGCGGCGCTGGCGCGGGCGCTGGTGCAGTTTCAGCCCGACGTGCTGCACCTGCATATGCCCAACAATTCGGTGTTTTGGGCGCTGACGCTGGCCGACGCGCGCGCCGTGCCATGGGTGGTGCATTGGCACTCGGACGTGGTGGTCTCGCGCATTCGCACCGCCGTGGCACTGGCATACCGGCTGTATCGGCCATTTGAGCAAGCGGTGCTGGAGCGCGCCACGCGCATCATTGCCACCTCGCCGCCCTACCTGGACGCCAGCGAGCCGCTACAACACTGGCGCAGCAAATGCGCCGTGGTGCCGCTGGGCCTGCAACTGAGCTGCGTCCCAGCGCCTGCCGCAGTCGGCGCGCCCTCGCCCCACTGGCAGCCTGGCGCGCTGCGCCTGCTGTCGATTGGCCGGCTGACCTATTACAAGGGTTTTGAAACCCTGATCGCCGCCGTGGCCGAAATGCCGGGCGTCGAACTGCTGATTGCCGGCAGCGGCGAATTGCGCGAACCACTGCAAGCGCTGATCGACGCGCACACCCCGCCTGGCCAACCAGCGCGCATCCGCCTGCTGGGCGGCGTCAGTGAGGCCGATAAAACCGCCTTGCTGCACAGCTGCGATATTTTTTGCTTGGCCTCGTGCGAGCGCACCGAAGCCTTTGGCATGGTGTTGCTCGAAGCCATGGCGCACGCGCGCCCGTGCATCGTCTCGGCGCTGGACGGCTCGGGCGTGCCGTGGGTGGTCGACAGCGCGGGCGCCGGCCAGTTGGTGGCGGTGCAAGACGTGCCCGCTTGGCGGGTCGCCATTACGCAGCTACAGCAGCAACCCGAGTTGCGCCGCACCTACGGGCTGGCAGGGCAACGCGCGCTGCATGAGCGCTTTTCTATCGGCGCTTGCGCACGGGCCATCGCGGCGCAATACCTACTGGCCGCGCCCGAGGCCGACCACGCCAGTCACCAAGAGCACAACAAAGATGTGCTGATCGTCATTCCAGCGCGCAACGAAGCGGCCACCATTGGCGCGCTGCTGCAACACCTGCACGCTGCTGGTTGGCACGATGTGCTGGTCATCAACGACCACAGCAGCGACGACACCGGTGCCATCGCCCGCGCTCAGGGCGCCCATGTACTCGAGCCGGTGCTGCCGATGGGCGCTTGGGGCGGTATGCAGGCGGGCATTCGCTACGGCCTGTCGCGCGGCTACCAAGCGGTGATCACCATGGACGCCGACGGCCAGCATGAAGTGGCAGAACTGCCCGCGCTGATGCAGGCGCGTGGACAGGCCGATGTGGTGATTGGCGCCTTTCCCGAGCGTGCCAGCCGACTGCGGCAAATCGCTTGGGGGTGGTTTCGCCGCTTGGCCGGTTTTGAGCTGCGCGATTTGACCTCGGGGTTTCGGCTGTACAACCGCGACGCCATGGCACTGCTGGCCTCGCGCGAGGCCACTTTGCTGGACTACCAAGACCTGGGCGCGCTGCTGCTGGTGCGCCGCGCCGGGCTGAGCATCACGGAAGTGCCGGTGTCGATGAACCTGCGCATGGTCGGCCAGTCGCGCATTTTTAACTCGTGGTTCAGCGTTGGCAAATACATGGCGGCCACCACGCTGCTGTGCATGGCGCGCTGGCAGGTGCGCGCGCCGCGCACACGCCGCGCCAACGCCGCGCCGACACAAAATAATGGTCAAATCGGGCTGTAGCCCTTTATTTACAAGCGCTTATAGCTATTTTAATAATAGCAAAATAGCCCAAAACTCACTCTGCTGCGCCGCGCCGCTGGCGCATCTCTTGGCCCATTTGTTGCAGCGCTGACTCGCTCAGCAGTGCCCGGGCGGCGGGGTACACCACCTCTTCTTCCGAGGCAATGTGCGCCGCGTAGCCTTGGGAAAACAGGGCAAACGTGGCTTCGTCTTCGGCGCTAAAGCTGTGGGTCTGGCCCTCAGCCAAGGCCAGCAAGCGCCGGCGCGCATCGCGCCAGTGCATCCCCATGTGCAGATGGTCGTCTTGCAACTGGTGTACCCGATCGACCGCGTCCGCGCTTCCTTGCAGCAGCACGACCGGAAAGACGTGCAGTTCTTCATCTTCGTGGTGCAGCGGCCCGGCCACATCAAAGTAGCGCAGCACATCGCGCGCCGCCTGCCGAGCCGAGTCGTCGCAGGCGTGGTCGTGCAAGTAGTTGCACAGTTTTTCTAGCAATGCCAAGCTGCGCAGCACCCGCTCGTGGCAGGCTTCAAGCATTTCAAACGGCGTATCAAAACCTACCGCCGGTGCGCCAAAACCTGGCAAGGCGTTGGAGGGGGAGGAGGGGGAATTTGGCATGGTGTCGCTCCAAAAAACAAGGTGGAATAAGACGCCCGCTTACGGCGTGCCCAAGGTGGTGAAGTAGTCTGCCAGCACCGGGCGCAGGCGTGGTGGTTTGCGCGACTGCACGCTGCCCAGACTGACAAAGCACACCGCGTGCTCGCCCGCAGCCAAGCCAAACAGCGTGCGCAGACCGGCGTCTTTCAGCGCTTTGCCGCTGGTCAGCGCCGAGCCGTAGCCCAGCGCGGTGGCCATCAGCAATATGTTTTGCACCGCACAGCCCGCCGACAGCAGGCGCTCGTGCAGGTCAATCTCTGGGTCGCCGCGCAGGCCATCGACCACCAGCAGCAGCAACACCGGCGAGCGAAAAGCTTTGTCGCGCGCCTGCGCCAGCTGCTCGGGGGTAGCGCTGGCGTCGCGCGTCAGCAAAGCGGCGGCAAACGCCTCGGCCAAGGCGGCGCGCTGCGCTGGTGGCACGCACACCAAGCGCCAAGGCAGCAGCTGCCCGTGGTCGGGCGCGTGCGCGGCAGCGCTGACGATGGTGTGCAGCTCGGCAGCGCTCGGGCCCGGCTCCATCAAGCGCTTGGGCAAGATGGTTTGGCGCGCCTGTAGCAGCGCAGCCGCCATGGCGGCGGTATCGGCGCAAAGGGGGGACAGCAAAGCAGGGGACATAGGCAGATTCAACCAGGTCGGCCATCGCTGCGCAGCCGTCCATACCAGGGCAGCAAGCGCAGCGCCCACTCGCCCATCAACACCAGCCATACGCTGGCGGCCAAGGCCAATAAACCCAGCGATGCAGCGCCCGGCCAAGCAGCGGCAATGCGCAGCAAGGTGGCCAGTTGCAAAAACCACAACAGCGGCCACGCAATGCTTTCGGCCTGCGTGGCGCGGCCACCGTGGGCACAAGAGATGCGCGTCACCATGACCAGCATCAACGAGGCCAAGCAGCCCATGGTGAGGGCGTGCAAGGCACCTAAGCCCATCACTGGCGCGCCTTGCCACAGGCCCAGCCACTGCGACACACCGGCCAGCAGCAGCGCCAAGCCCAGCCAAACAAAGCCAATGTGCAGCATCACCATTTGGCGGTTTTTGCGGCTTTGCTGGCGGCCCCACAGCAGCGCCAGCCCCAGCAGCAGCGCACCCACGACCAGCTCTAGCGCGCCGCGCAGCAGCATCCACCAAGCGGCAATCGAACCTTGCAGTGGGCCATCCCATTCAACCCAGACGGCAGCGGCTTCGAGCACGGCGGCGCCCAGCATCAACCACAGCACGCCCAAGGGACGCCACGGCGCCATCAGCGGCAAGGCATCAGAAGTTAAAAACGGCACCATGCGGTGTGCCACGGTGACAAACACCACCACCACAAAGCCCCATAAACCGGTCAGCACACAGGCACGCGCCACCAGCGGCGCGTCCAGCGCCACGCCCAGCGCCACGCCGGTCAAACTGAGGCCGCCGACCCCGCAGGCCACGCCCAAAGTGCGCGCATGGACTTGGTCCTCGGCCCGGCTGCGCCACAGCAAATGGCCAAACAAGAGCGCCACCCCGGCCAGCCCCAGCGCCGCCAGTGCAATACCCACCAAGGCGACACCGGCGTGCAGATGGCCACCGACCAACCACAGCAGCCAGCCCAAGGTTTGCAGCAGCAGCGGCAGCAGCATCCGCGTGGGCGAGGGGGGTGGCACTTGCAGCCATTTCGGGCCCGCAGTGAACAAAAAACCAGAAAAAAACAGCGGCATAAAGCCAAACACCATCACCGCCGCGTGTACCAACGAGGGCGCCAGCACCAGCGGCAAATCTATCCAGCCACTAAAGCGATCCCACTGCACCAACGCCCACCACGCACTGGCGGCCAGCAGCACCAGCATGGCCAAAAAAAAGCCCAGCCGGTGCGGCGCTAGCAGCAGATAGCGCGGGCGCCAGCGCCGGTCTAATTGCGCCAGCGCCAGGGCGTCGGGCTTAGCCACAGGTTCCCAAATGCCCGCACTGGGTGCAGTAGTCGCAGCCGTCTTTGCGAATCACGGCGTGGGCGCCGCATTCAGGGCATTTTTTACCGGCCATCACCGGCGGGGCCGAGGGCTCGCCGCCTTGCGTGGCACCTTTTTCTTGTGCGTGTACCGCGCCAGCCAAGGCGCTAGAGGCGCGCAGCTTGGCGCGGCGCTCCAAGATGTGCTGGATGGCGTAGGCCACTGCGGCCACTTCGGACTCGTGCCACATGGGCACCTGCGTGCCATCGGCCTTTTGGTGCTTGCCCAGCCGCACCGGACCGCGATCCCACACCACCTTGCGCATATCACTGAGCGCCCGCGCCAAAAAGCCACCGCGCGCCGCCAGCGACAGCAATCGCATGCTGGAGGTCATCCACTGCTGCGACTCGCTGCTTTGGCCGACCGGCATAAAAAATTCAATCGCCCGATCGACCGTGCCCGAGCCTTCAGCGTTGGGCACCGGCAAGAAGGAAACCACCAAATACAGGCGCTTTTTGCCCTCTTGCGTCCAGTATTCGACCTTCTCGGCCACCGCTGACAGCGCGCCTTTGGGGCGGCTTTCAATCACCGTGCGCATCGGGTCGACCAGCGCCGGCGGTGTGGCGGCAGACGCAGCAGAATCCGTAGAATCCGTAGAAGCCGCAGGTGCCGCGTGTACCTCCAGCACCGAGCCCAAGATGCTGTTGGGTCGGTAGGTCGCCAAGCCTTTCAGGCGCGCGCGCCACGCCTGCAAATACAGGCTCTTGAAGTCGTCGTAGGGGTAGTCGGCCGGAATGTTCACCGTCTTAGAAATCGCCGTGTCGATGAACGGCTGCACCGCTTGCATCATGGCGATGTGGCCGTCGGCGCTCATCTCCAGCGCCGAGACAAAGTAATCCGGCAACTGGTTCACGTCACCGCCCAACTCGCGGTACAGCCGCCAGGCGTGGTCTTCGACCGCGTATTCGGAGGTGCTGCCATCGGCCTCGCGCTTTTTGCGCTTGTACATCCACGAAAACGGCGGCTCGATGCCGTTGGAGGCGTTGTCGGCAAACGCCAAGCTGACGGTGCCGGTGGGCGCAATCGACAACAGATGGCTGTTGCGAATGCCGTGCTGGCGAATGTCGTTTTGCAGCGCCTCGGGCAAGCGGCTGGCAAAAGTGCCGCTGGCCAAATAGCCATCGGCGTCAAATTGGGGGAACACACCCTTTTCACGCGCCAGCGCCACCGAGGCGGTGTAGGCCGCATCGCGCATCCGCTGGGCAATGCGCGCCGCCATGGCGCGGCCCTCGTCGGTGTCGTAACGCAGGCACAGCATGGCCAGCGTGTTGCCCATGCCGGTAAAACCGACACCAATACGGCGCTTGGCGTGCGCCTCGTCGCGCTGCTGCGGCAGTGGCCAGAAGGTCACGTCCAGCACGTTGTCGAGGGCGCGCACTTGCAGCGCCACCGCGCTTTCAAACGCCGCAAAATCAAATTCTGGCGTGCCAGCAAAGCCAAATGGCTGGCGCACAAAGCGCGTCAAAATCACCGGGCCCAAGTCGCAGCAGCCGTAGGAAGGTAATGGCTGCTCACCGCATTGCCCCGAAACCAAGCCATTAAAGATGACGGTGTTGTGGTCTGGCTGCGTGGTGTCGTACACCGCTTGTTTGCCGATATAGGTGATTTCAGTGATGGGACTGGTAAAGCTCTGCGTCTTATGCAGCGCTTTGTTTTGCACCCAGTCGTGATAGCGCTGGTTTTTCTCTGGCAGCAAAAAGCCAATGTGCTGCATAAAGACTTCACGCGATTGCCCGTCCACTATCAATTCGTATTGCGCCTTGCAGGGGTAGTTGGCTTGACCACCACGGCCATTGGGCATAGCTTTCAGCGCTGGCGCACGGCGCAGGCGCAACCGACTGAACACGCCGAAATTGGCCAACAAAACCTGCACATCCTTGAGCAAGTCAGGATAGCTAGAGCTCAGGCGAATCGAGCAACTTTGGCTGAGGCCAGAGACGTTCACGGCGCCATCGGCCTGAAACAGCGCACGCAAATAAGCCAGCACGCAGTCTTCGCTGCCTTGCCAAATCACCTCGGGCACGCGCAGCTTGGTCAGTTTGGTAAAGCCAAAGTCGGCC